>JAMONE010000116.1 GCA_027066695.1 Micavibrio sp.
AATAAAAGATACTCTGGCCAATCCGAAAAAGCCTGAAACCCGTGAGCTTTGGAGTTATGCGCAAAAGAAAATATTATCATCTTTTAGCAAAATCAAAACGCCCAAGCTTCGCGCTGTTTTATCACGTAGAGACCCCGCAGCACTTAGATTTATCGCTATATTATTCTTCATTTCAGGGCTTATGATTGCTGGCGATCAATGGCAGGGCAAAATACAAAGCGGCATTATGCCGATATCACCTTCCAAGATAATATCACAAGGAAGAACGACAAAGCTTTGGGTTAAGCCTCCTGAATACACTCAAATCGGGCAAACTCACCTTATCGGTAATGGTACATCTGATACAAAACTAAATATCCCCGAAGGAAGTAAAATCAAGCTGCGCATTCACAGTATATTGGGTGAGCTTATTCCTCCTGTTCTTTATAATGGCAATACAGAAATAAAGATGACCTATATAGGTGATGGGCTTTACGGCAGTGAGAGTATAATTCAAAAAGGTAATAATATTAAAATAAAGCAATTACTGCTTACTCGCGCAAATTGGGAATATAATTTTATAAAGGACACTCCGCCTGAAATATCCATTCCAATGATAAAAGAAAAGGTGGATTCTTATGAAATTTTAGATAACTTCCAAATCCGCGTTCCATTAATGCTGCGCGATGATTACGGCGTAAAAGAGCTGCATATGCGCATGGAAATTGATGAAATGGTCGAGGATCTCCCGCTTGGCAATATATCTAACCAATCACGGCTTATAATGTCACAGCCCAATATGGAGTTCAAAATATCACCCATATATGATATGACTTGGCACACATGGGCAGGGCTTCCAGTTACATTTGAATATAAGGCTATCGACCATAAAGGGCAGGAAACCACGCTGGATAAAATAAGCATTACCCTGCCAGAGCGCAAATTTGAACATCCTATGGCAAAAGCTCTTATTGCTATGCGTAAACGCCTTGCTTGGGATTATCATGACAGCTTCATCGATATCTCACGGAATATAGAGATATTACTAAGCTCTCCTAGTTATTTTCAGGACAACAAAACTATTTACCTTGCGCTGCGCAGCGCAAGCTCGCGCCTGTTATATAGCAATCAATATAACGGGCAACGCCGCATTAACGCCGCATGGGGAGTGATAAACTTGCTATGGGACAGCGCGTTAGCCATAGAAGACGGCAATTTATCACTAGCGATGAGAGAGTTGCGCGATGCGAGGTTAGCACTTGAAAATGCTATGCGTGACCCAAATTCAAGCGATCAAGAGATAGATGCGCTTATGGATGATTTGCGTGAGAAAATGTCTAATTACTTTGCTGAAATGCAGCGCGAAAGACAAAAGCGCATAGCAAATGGCGAAGCATTCCCTGAAATGTCTGTAGAAGATTTTAGCTCTATCATTTCCCCTGATACGCTATCTAAATTGATGGAGCAAATAGAATCTGCACTTAGATCTGGTGACACTCAAAAAGCGCAAGAGCTTATGTCACAGCTACAGCGGATGATGGAGATGATCGATCCGTCCATGATGCCACAGCTTCCGATGGACATGCAGGCCATGCATAAGGGCATTAATGAGCTGCAAGAGCTTATAGACAGGCAAGAAATATTGCTAAATCAAACTAATGATCAAGCAAATCAAGCTATGTCAGTAATGCCGCGCATAAATACTATGCCAAGCATTGAAGAAATGATGGCAGAATTGGGGATGGATAACCTCCCCCCCGCCATTAAAGAACCGCAAGACACGCCTTCTATCGGCGTAAATACGCGGCCTAATAAGATAGAGCAAGAAGCTCTGCGCTATATCTTGGGGCAGCTAATGCTTGATGTATCTGAAAAGCTGGATGAAATCCCTGAGACTATGGGCTTGGCCGAGCAAGAAATGCGGCTTTCTGCGCAAGCTTTGGGTGAAAATGATCCGCAAAGCTCTATTCCCAATCAGGAACAAGCAATAAAATACCTTAAAGATTCGCAAGAAGAATTAAGCAAGAAATTCAAAAATAGAATGCAGCAAATGGTTGGTATTGGTTTTGGTGGAGCGCGACGTTATGATCCGCTTGGCCGTCCTTACGGCGGCGACAACCCTAATGGTGAGTCTTTGGGGGATGACGTTCGAGTTCCTGACGCTGCGCAGAAGAAGCGGGTTGATGAGATTTTGAAGACTCTTCGTCAGCGTTCTGGTGATCGGAATCGCCCTGATGAGGAGCTGAACTATTTCCGTCGTCTGCTTCGCCAGTTTTAGATTCAATTTTAGGCTCTGTTTCTAACTCTGGGCGAGACAGCACAAATCTTATATGCGCATTAAGCTGAGCATCCTTTTCCACGACGACATTATATGATGAACTAAACTCAACATGGCCTTGACCGTCAATAATATCTTCTGGTGGATCAAT
>JAMONE010000117.1 GCA_027066695.1 Micavibrio sp.
GGAGTCAGCTACTATGCCGCCGCCAGTTTGTAAGCTTACTTTATCTCCCTCATAAACGAGCGTTCGGATAAGGATATTTGTATCCATGCAATCGTCAAAGCCGATATAGCCGATAGAGCCGCAATAAGCTGTGCGCCTTGTTGGCTCTAGCTCTTCGATAATCTCCATAGCGCGGATTTTCGGCGCTCCTGTAATTGATCCACCAGGGAAACAAGCCCGCAGTAAATCAAGCGATCCCTTATCATCCGCCAGTTTGGCCTTAATAGTAGAAACAAGGTGGTGAACGCTGGCGAAGGTTTCAAGCTTACACAGGCCAGAAACATTAATGGAATGCTCGTCACAGACTTTGGATAGGTCATTGCGCATCAAATCAACAATCATAGTATTTTCGGACTTATCCTTTTCGCTGGATTGCAGGTCTCTTTTATAATTGCGGTCTTGCTTGAAATCATCAACATGCGGGCGCGTTCCCTTAATTGGGCAAGTCTCGACATTTTTGTCTTGCGCGGTGATAAATCGCTCTGGCGAAGTGGAGGCAATCTTGATATTTCCGATATTCATATAAGCACAAAACGGAGCGGGGTTTACTTCGCGTAAATGCAGATAATGGATGAAGGGATCAAAATTTTCGGGTAGCTGCGCATCAAAACGTTGCGCTAAATTTGTTTGGAAAATATCGCCAGCGCGGATGTAATCAATCACTTTTTGTACTTGCGCTTTATAGCTTTTCTTATTGAAATTTGACTTCCAGTTAAGCTTTGTTGTCTGATATTCGGGTTGGTTAATATCTTTTGAGAATAAAGCCATCATAAAGCCGCGTTTTTTAATGGCTTCCTCTTCGTTACGGGCATGGGTGAAGATGTAGGTTTTTTTGAGCAAATGATCATGCGCAAGTACTTGATCATATATGCCAACCGCCATGTCAGGGGCACTCCCCCCCGAAGCAGCGATAGCGGGAAGCTCTTCTAAATACCGTCCCAAATCATAGCCGAACAGCCCCGCAGCCCCGCCTTGAAATGGCGGCATATTAGGGATGCTTGTTGCATCTGATACCCAAGATTTTATGCGTGATTGTAGCAATGTAAACGGATCACCCGACATAGAGAGCTTTTGCTCCCAGTTGGTTATTGTAACCTTACCTTCCAGTGCTTCGATTGTCTCAATAGGGTTACACATGACAAAGCTATAGCGGCTGTTAGGATGTTTGCGATCAGAACTATCGAGCAGCAAAGAATAAGGCATATGCTTTACCGCTAGGAACGCACTTAGGTAATTAATACCAGTGATGTCATGTATAAATGGCTTCATATGGCGATTATAGGACTAACTACAATAGAAGCGCAAATCTTATAGCTCCATTTATCCACATTATATATAATTTGACTTATGCAAATTTATTTATGCTGTGCTGGCACTGTTTATGCCTTCAAAACCCAGAGAATCCCTTATCATTGCCGCAGTTTTATCAACGCCATAAAGCGCGATGAAAGAGCCAAAACGCGGCCCTTGATCTTGGCCTAACAGGATTTGGTAAAGAGCTTGAAACCATTGCCTTAGCTCATCTTTTTCATAGCCATTTTCTTTGCCTGCGCTAAATACTGCGCTCATATATTCTTCTGCGGGAAGGCCGCTTTGCATATCATCTAGGGCATCTGCCAGTGCCGCTAAAGCTATGCGCTCGCGCTCATCGGGGGCGCGATAATTTTTAGCGGGTAGCACAAAATCCTTATAATATTGAATAGCATAACCAACCAAACCATCTAAAAACGGCGCATTTTCAGGGGTCGCATCGGGTGCATATTGCTTTATGAATTCCCAAAGCACAGCGGGATTATCTGTATGCGCGGCATTTACCAAATTAAGCAATAGGGCAAATGATATAGGCGTGCGTGGTTCAACGCGTGTTTTAATATACCATGCTGGATTATCGAGCTGTTTTGCAGGCTCTTGTTCGTTTAGTTTGGCGGCGAAGGTGATATATTCATCAACGGCCTTTGGAATAATATCAAAATACAGCTTTTTTGCCGAAGTAGGGCGTTGGAATAGGTAATGAGCCAAGCTTTCTTGCGGCGCGTATTTAAGCCATTCTTCCATACTAAGCCCGTTGCCTTTGGATTTAGAAATCTTCTCGCCGTTCTCATCCAGAAACATTTCATAGTGAAAGCCTACAACATTAGGCTTGCCCAGTATTTTCAGGATTTTCTTGGAGATATCAGCCGAGCTTTTAAGGTCTTTACCGCTCATCTCGTAATCAACATCTAGTGCATGCCAGCGCAAAGCCCAGTCAGCGCGCCATTGCGCTTTAGCTTTACCGCCTGTAACAGCTTGAGTAACCCTAGAGCCGTCCACATCCTCAAAAGTTATTGTGCCCGCATCTGCATTTGTTTCAAGG
>JAMONE010000118.1 GCA_027066695.1 Micavibrio sp.
GCAGGCGACAACGCCGTGATAATCAAGCTTATCCGCGTGTCTATGTTAGTGCCTATCCTTTTTGTCTTTGCGCTCATGTTTAAAGGTCAAGGAACATCAAAATCCTCCGCTATTCCTATATTTATATTGGGGTTTATTGCACTAGTTACACTAAATTCACTGCAATTAATTCCAGCGCAAATCAATTATATACTCAAAGAGATAAGCAAATATATGCTAATGATGGCAATAGTAGCGGTGGGAATGAAAACCTCTTTTAAAGAAATTACTTCCTTGGGCTGGAAACCAATCGCTCTGGTAGTTATAAATACGGTAGTTATTTTTGTAATTTATTTGGCTGTAATCACCTACAATACATAAAAAATGTAATTAACTATTTATTTGCATTAATTATGTATTGTTGCTATTGTTGTGTAATAATAAACATAAAACAAGGTGATAATTATGATTGGTGATGGTGAAAACCCAACAACTGAAAGTCTTTTAGATAATGGTGACACCACCGTAACAAGAACGCAAGGAAATACCCTCACAACAGGCTTATTTGCATTAATGGCTGGAAACAGCGATTTTGTAAGCTTATTTAAAGGGGTTTTTGGGATAGATGATATAAATAAAATTGTTGGTGACGATGGGCAGCTAGATAAAGTAGAAGAAGACACCCTACTAGGAACTATTGGAAACTTTTTTATAAGCATCGGAGCTATAGAACGAGCCAACGATAGCGATACAATGAACGCTGCAAAAGATGGTGCTTTGGATATGGAAACGGCATCAGGTGTGGCCTCTATAAAAGCACTTGATGGAAACAGTTTTATGCTCGCTATGCATAAGGCATCAATGATATATACATCGCGGACAGAAGGCATACCGTTAGAAACACTTCAAGCTGGATTTGATCAAGGGAGAGAAAATGGCAAAAGATTAGCATGTGAGATCTTTAACAAATGTGCCCCTGCTGAAGATGTCAGTGCATCCCCTAAGGGTATCCCATTGGATGAACCAGAAGTGAAAATCTCCCCCCCAGAAATAATCACTCCATAAACACGTCAAAAACGAGCAAACAGAATGAATGATTGCGATTTCATCTTGGCGAACGTAGCGTTTACCGATATTTTGCCGTAGTACTTTTGGCATAGCCTGCATATTTACCTTTTAATTTCAAAATCGGGTTTTCAAAATATTTATAACTAAGTTGTGAAATAACAAAAGATATAAAAAAACCAAAGAAAAGAATTATAAAATGATTAGACCAAAAACCTAATTCATATGGCATTAAAAAATCTTGTAAAATCCGCATTACAGGGAGGTGAAATATGTATAAACCATAACTTACCTTAGCTATATTTTGTACCAATCTATTATTAAATAATCTATTTGATAATTCACTCTTCCCTGAAAGGTGAATTATAAGCAAGACATAAAAAAGCCCTGATAAGAAAACTATATAGCTAACATTTACAATAAATATTTCATTTCTAAATAAAATTATAATTGCAGAAAATAGCAATAAGCCCATTAACATATGTGAATATTTTTTTATAATATCTATAATTTTATATTTCTTCTTAACGGCATAAATTAACAGGCCTCCCATAACAAGAGAGTCAAACCTTGTAATTGTCCACGTATATGGAATAGCCCAAGATACCCCTTCCATATACACCATATTAAAGCGCAATAATGCCGAGAAAAATATGATGGAAAGCAAAGAGAGGATAATTGTTGCGCTATTAAACTTCTTATACATAAATAGAAAGAAAACAGGCCAAACTAAATAAAATTGCTCTTCAATTGCCAAAGACCAAAAATGCTCCAAAAATTCATTCTTGTCATCGCCAATAGGGTTGTAGCTAAAGTCAAAGATAGCTATCCAATTTTGGACATATAAAAAATATGCTAAGGAATCAAAGCTAATTTCATACTCATCTATATATATTATGGACAGTATCAAGAACAAGCAAAGTGCTACATAGTAAAGCGGAAAAACTCTTAATGACCTTCGGATATAAAATTTTCTTAAACATTGGGGATCACTGGATGTATCTATCAATATGCCAGTAATCAAAAAGCCCGAAATAATAAAGAATAAAGTAACGCCAGACGAACCTAGTATAGAAATCAAGACATAAGCATCAATAAACAGATCATTTAAAGGGTTGGCACTAATTTCATATGCCCATATTGAAGAGTGCCACCACATAACCAACATAATTGCCAATGCTCGCAAACCATCTATTTCTAAACGTCGAGTACCAACAATTAAATTGCTACTTACCATGAATTTTCTCACGTAAAAACGCTTTTACCTTATCAAGCGGGATACGTTCTTGCGCCATTGTATTACGATCACGCACAGTAACGCTGTGATCTTCGAGCGTTTCATTATCGATTGTAAAGCAATAAGGCGTTCCTATCTCATCTTGGCGAGCATAACGTTTGCCGATATTTTGCTTAATATCAAGATCAACTACGAACTCATCACGCAGGCTCATATAGAGTTTTTGCGCTGGCTCTACATGGTGAGGCTTCGCCGTAAGCGGTAGAATAGCAGCTTTTTTCGGAGCCATGGACGGATGAAAATCAAGATAAACACCGCTTGGTCGATTCTCATCCACCGTATAAGCCTGACAAATAAGAGCAAGCACGCCGCGCGTTAAGCCAGTTGATGGCTCAATCACATGTGGCAAAAAACGCTTATTTTCTTGCTGATCGAAGTAACTTAGCTTTTCTCCAGAAAACTCCTGATGCTGGGTTAGGTCGTAATTTCCGCGATGCGCGATGCCTTCAAGCTCATCAAAATCAGGCGCGGCGAAGGGGAAGCGATATTCCACATCAATAGTGCGCGATGAATAATGCGAGAGATCTTCTTTTGGCACATCCAAAAAATGCAGTTCAGATTTTGGAATACCAAGGGATAGCCAGAAATTAGTGCGCTGCTCTACCCAGAAATCGAACCATTTCGGCACGTCTTCCTCGGCGCAAAACCATTCAAGCTCCATTTGCTCGAACTCACGGCTGCGGAAAATAAAGTTACGCGGCGTTACTTCATTACGAAACGCTTTACCGACTTGCGCGATGCCGAACGGCACTTTAACGCGGCTCGAATCCAGCACATTCTTGAAATTAAGGAATATCCCTGCGCAAGTTTCAGGGCGCAGATAAGCTTTATTCTCATCACCTGCCGTTGCGCCGACATATGTATGGAACATCATGTTAAACTGGCGCGGCTCGGTTAATGTGCCTGCCATTTTAACATCAGGGCCTATAATATTAAGGAAATCAGCAGCAGGAATTTGATCTAGCGATTCCCTGTCAAAATCATTAATAGATTTGTTTTTCGCCAATTTTTTAAGGCGTTTTTCTATTTCCTCGTTTTGAGCATCTTTGTCAAAAGCAAAAGCATGACCTTGACCGTCTTTTGGAGTAAGAACAAAAACATGATCGGCGCGATATCTCTTTTTCGATTCGCGACAATCTACCATAGGGTCATTAAACCCGCCTACATGCCCCGAAGCTTCCCAGCATTTTGGGTTTTGAATGATTGACGAATCGATGCCGACTATGCTGATTGGCGTGCCATCAGGGCCAATTGGCGGAGCGATTACCATATCATGCCACCAGCGATCACGCAGGTTGTTTTTAAGCTCTGTCCCAAGCGGACCATAGTCCCAAAAGCCATTGATTCCGCCATAAATATCAGAAGCAGCAAAGATAAAGCCACGGCGTTTACATAGAGAAACTATGTCTTTCATTCGATCTTTCATTTGGTCACTCATCACTCAATAATCCATTTTTAAATTTTATTCACTATTATATCGAGATGCATAATGACGTGAAAAACCACAGAAAACAAGGCTTTAGATTGTATTTTGTTACTTTAAATATAAAAAAACTATTACTTAACCAAAATCGAAACAATAAAAACCAAAAGCGGTATCGGCATGTATTTAAGCAACCACTCGCAAGAAACGCTATTAGTATTACTTAGTATATCAACGCTATTTACTTGGGGTGTGCAAGCATAAAAACAAACCCCCTTCTATGTTTTTACATGATTCTTCTTGACCTCTCGCTTTTAATGGCGTATATTAAGATCATAAGGAAAGGAAGAGTTAAAGAGATGGCTACTAGTTTTGATGCAGGATTAGCACCTGGTGCAGCCCCACTAAAGAATTCAGCCAACCCCTCTGCTGGTATAGAGGCGGCAAGGCAGTCTGCGCAACTAACTAAAGAAAGAAAAACTAGTCCTTCTTATGACTATACACCACCAATGGCTCAGGACTGGGCAAAGCAACAGCCTGTAAATTATACGAAAAATGCAAATCACTATGTTGAAAGATACGGTCTTATATGGGGGTTTGTTATTGCAACAAGTTTGGCAATAGGAGATCCTTTAACCAGTGAGCCTGAGAACGTTTAACTAGTAAGTTTTGCAGTTAGAACAATAAAAAAGTGAGTTGAACAAACATAATAAAAAAGAGGCAAAATAAAGCCTTTGAGATTGGGAAAACAAGAAGAGGAATTAATCCTCTCGGTTGAAAAAAGAGCGAAAAGCTCGAATATAAAAAGAGGCAAAATAAAGCCTTTGAGATTGGGGCAAAAAAGGCGTAGGGAAATATCCCGCGTCTTTTTTCTTTGGGGCTATGCTAAATAATAAATATATATTATCAATATAGATATGAAAAAAATTACTATATCAGATATAAAATCACATAAAAATGCAGACATCCCCTTGGTTTGCTTAACCGCCTATACCACGCCAATGGCGCAAATACTTGATAAGCATTGCGATATAATGTTGGTGGGTGATTCGCTTGGCATGGTTATGTATGGCATGGAAAACACACTCGGCGTTTCGCTTGATATGATGATTAATCACGGCGCAGCGGTTATGCGCGCCAAGCCATCTGCCTTCATTGTTGTAGACATGCCCTTTGGAACATATGAGAAATCTCCCGAGCTTGCTTATAAAAATGCCAAACGCATTATGGATGAAACGGCTTGCGATGCGGTGAAGCTTGAGGGCGGGCAAAATATGCAAGAAACTATCCAATATATTACCGAGCGCAATATCCCTGTAATGGCGCATATCGGCCTACAACCTCAATCAGTGGTAAAAGATGGTGGCTATAAGGTAAAGGGTCGCGGCGATGAAGAAATAGCCAAACTTATTAATGATGCAAAAGCCATTGAGCGCGCGGGAGCGTTCAGCGTTGTTATTGAAGGTACAGTTGAAAGCGTTTCACAGAAAATAACAAGCTCCATCAATATCCCGACAATCGGCATTGGCGCATCGGTAAAATGCGATGGTCAAATTTTAGTAACAGATGACATGATCGGGCTGTTAAGCGGCCATACACCTAAATTTGCCAAGAAATACACCAATATCGCCGCGCAAATTGATAAGGCCGTCGAAAGCTATGCAAATGAAGTAAAAACACGGAAATTTCCAAATGAAGATTATACGTACAAAAAATGATCTAAGCTCTGAAATTGCTAAACGCTGCGAGGCTGGCGATAAAATCGGTTTTGTCCCGACAATGGGGGCATTGCATGATGGGCATCTATCATTGGTTAAATGCGCAAAACAACATAGCTCTTGCGTGGTTGTAAGTATCTTTGTAAACCCTACACAATTCGCACCTAACGAAGATTTCGACAGCTACCCGCGTGAGGAAGAAAAAGATGCAAAGCAGCTTGAAACAGTGGGAGCAGATATCTTATTCCTCCCCACAAAAGAGGCTCTGTACCCTGACGGCTATGGATGCGCAATAAAAGCAGGAAAAGCAGCGCAAGGACTAGAAGCAACATTCCGCCCAACTCACTTTGACGGCGTTGTAAATATAGTAAGCCGCCTATTTGACGCAGTTAAACCTGATATCGCCGTATTTGGCGAGAAAGACTATCAGCAGCTTCAAGTTATAAAAGAAATGGTAGAGACTTATAACATACCGATAGAGATCATCGGAGCGCCAATAGTGCGCACAGATCAAGGGCTAGCCCTATCATCACGCAACGCTTATCTATCCGAAGATGAAATTAAAATAGCTAGCACCTTTAATAAAATATTACGCAATGCCACGCAAACAAAGAATTTGGATAAAGCCAAGGATGAACTTTTATCAAGTGGATTTGATAAGATTGACTATATTGAAATACGCTGGAACAGAGTATTAGGCGCAGCTTGGCTTGGCAAAACCCGCCTAATTGACAATTTTCATGTTTAACACAAATCAGCTAGCCGCAGCAGAACGTGAAGCTTTCTTACGCTCATTAGGGCAAAGATGTTTCTTGCGCAAACGTAAGTTTTTCGGCGTTACTTCCATCAACTCATCATCATTAATATAAGACATCATCTCTTCCAAAGACATCTTACGTGGTGGCACAAGAATAGTCGCATCATCTGTGCCTGATGCTCTCATATTCGTAAGTTTTTTACCTTTAAGCACGTTAATCTCAAGATCATTTTCGCGGTTATGCTCTCCCACTATCATGCCTTGATAAACAGGGGTTTGGTGTCCGATAAACATAACGCCGCGATCTTGCAGATTAAAGATAGCAAATGCCACAGCTTGCCCTGTATCAGTAGAGATAAGCGCACCATGGCGACGCTGGCCTACATCACCTTTATATGGCTCATAAGAATGGAACAAGCGGTTCATAATACCTGTGCCGCGTGTGTCAGTCATAAACTTACTTTGATAACCAATAAGTCCGCGTGATGGAGCAAGGAAAGTAATACGGGTTTTACCAATACCTGAGCTACGCATATCAGTCATTTGCGCTTTACGGCGGTTCATTTGGTCAACTACGCTTGATGAATATTCTTCATCGACATCAATGAATACTTCTTCGATAGGCTCAAGCACGTTGCGGGTTTCATCTTCTTTGAATAATACCTTGGGTCGTGAAACGGTCATCTCAAAGCCTTCACGGCGCATAGTTTCTATCAAAACGCCAAGTTGAAGCTCTCCGCGCCCGCCAATCTCAAACGAATCTCTATTCTCACTTTCCTTGAAAGTAATAGCAACATTGACTTCCGCTTCGGCAAGCAAACGCTCACGAATCATAGTGGATGTAACTTTAGAGCCTTCCTTACCAGCGAACGGCGAATCATTCACAGAAATAGTCACAGCCATTGTCGGCGGATCAATCGGGGTTGATTTCACAGCTTCGGTTACAGCTGGATCACAAATAGTATCAGCAACAGAGGTTTTAGAAAGACCTGCTATACAAATAATATCACCTGCTTTTACTTCCTTAACAGGAACGCGCTCTGTGCCTTCAAACATTAAAAGTTTGGTCAATCGACCTGTCTCAACAGTATCACCATCAAGGTTAATAGCTTTTACCGTGTCGTTAACTTTTGCGCGACCTTGAATAACGCGACCTGTTAGGCAACGGCCTAAATATGGATCAGAATCAAGCAATGTCGCAAGAATAGCAAACGGCTTATCATAATCGGCTTCAGGCGCAGGAACATGGGTTAATACAAGGTCAAGCAGCGGTGTTAGGTTCTTACGCTCATTATCAAGATCCGTAACGCACCAGCCATCACGCCCCGAAGCGTAAAGAATTGGAAAATCCAGCTGCTCATCATTAGCATCAAGAGAGACAAACAGATCAAATACTTCATCAACAACTTCTTCAGGGCGACCGTCAGGGCGATCAATTTTATTGATAATTACAATAGGCTTAAGCCCTAGTGCTAATGCTTTACCAAGCACAAACTTAGTTTGAGGCATAGGACCTTCGGCTGCATCAGTAAGAAGAATAACGCCGTCCGCCATATGCAAAACACGCTCCACCTCGCCGCCGAAATCAGCATGCCCTGGTGTATCTATAATATTGATACGAACGTCACCCCATTGAACAGAGGTAGGTTTAGCTAAAATAGTAATACCGCGCTCACGCTCCAAATCATTGGAGTCCATCACACAAACCTCAACAGACTCGTTCTCGCGATACATTCCGCTTTGCTTCATAATCGAATCGATTAATGTTGTTTTCCCATGATCCACGTGGGCAATGATTGCTATATTTCTTATCTTATCTGACATAATAATCCATCTATTCATCTGGAGCATCGTTATTCGCTCGTTACGTATATTTATACGCTGCCTCACTCATGCCTTGTCCAGATAAAGATATGAATGATTAAAGACTTTATTTAAGTCTATTTTAAATTTCAGAGGCCTGTGTAGTATAAAACGCTGATAAAAGCCAGAAAAAAGAGGCTGAATAAACAGCCTCTTCCCATTTAATTGTTATTTACAGTGAAAACCCTACCTTGAATGAGTTTTTGCAAGGCGCACCATATTGATAAATTCTGCGCGATAACCGAATTCATCAGCTCCTTTGCCTTGCTGCGCCAGAGCGATTACATCATCATAGGAAAAATCACCTGTATACTCCCCGCCTTTAAGGATTTGCCCGAAAGCGGCAACGGCAGTTACAAATTTAGTATCAGTCATATCTCCGCGCTTATACTTAGCTTGGATAACAGGCATTGTAATAAGCTTGCTTTTACTCTCCTTCGGCAGTTTATAGCGGATTTTAAGGAAGGCATATTCGCTGCTATCACTTCTACCCTTTACCTCTGGTTTAACTTTACCGTAACGAAGCTTATCAACACTAAGCGCATCGCTGCCTACAGGAACGAACTCATATATAGCAGTTACGCTATGACCTGCGCCCATATCCCCAGCGTCGATTTTATCATTATTGAAATCTTCACGCTTAAGTGCGCGGGTTTCATAGCCTATCAAGCGATATTCTGCGACCTTATCGGGATTAAACTCGATCTGGAATTTAACATCCTTGGCGATTGGGAATAATGAGGAAGTGGCTTCTTGCACCAAAACTTTCCTCGCTTCGTTAAGATTATCTATGTAAGCGGCAATGCCATTACCATTTTGCGCCAAGACCTGCATCATATGGTCGTTATAATTACCCTGCCCAAAGCCGAGGACTGATAGGAATATTCCTTTATCACGCTTGCGCTCGACAAAATCTTGCAGCTCCTCACGGTTGGTAATTCCGACATTAAAATCACCGTCAGTGGCTAAGATTACGCGATTAACCGCTCCCTCATCAAAGTTTTGTTCCGCCATATCATAAGCAAGCTTAATTCCCGCAGCCCCAGCAGTGCCGCCGCCAGCGCGTAGATTATTCATCGCTGTTATGATTTTATTACGCTCGGATACTTTTGTCGGCTCTAATACTACGCCAGTTTGCCCTGCATAGATAACGATAGAAACGGTGTCATCCTTATGCAAGCTATCAAGCAGCATCTTCATAGAGTTTTTCACCAACGGCAACTTATCAGGGGCATTCATAGAACCTGATACATCAAGCAAAAACACAATATTAGAGCGCAGCTCCCCCGTATCCAATTGATATCCCTTAATACCGATATGCATTAGCTTTTTACCTTCCGCCCACGGGCTGTCGATAATTGTAACGCTTGGCTTAAACGGCTCGGCGTGGTTCTTAGGCACGGGATAGTTATAATTGAAGTAATTAACCATTTCCTCAACGCGCACCGCATCTTTTTGCGGAAGAACGCCGCTGTTAAGTTGTTTACGGATAAAGCTATAACTCGCCGTATCAACATCGGATGAAAACGTAGATACAGGCTCATCAACTACTGATTTAAACGGATTAATTTTGAAATCCTCGAACTTGTCGCGCCCTTCGTCTTTATAAAATGTTGGAGCGATATCATCAGCGACAATAATGGATTTATTCAAATCCTTTTTAGGCAGCCTTGTGCGCTCTGTCTTATGTTCATCAATGCTTGCTAGCGCTTGCGCAAGAGAGCCAATAACTATTTCCTCTTCTGCTACTTGCTCTTTATCCATACCAGCAATATCACCAACGAGAGCTATATTACCATCACTGTAACTCTCTCTCTCTCTGCGCCATTCATTTAACGCATCATAGGATTTCTTGAATTTTTCTTTTGGAATTTTAATAGGGACAGGGATAGAACTACCGCCCTCAATTATAACGCGCTCTAAATCTACTTCATTATCTCGCTCAACCGCCTGAGTATAGGCAGGAGATACTTCTTCTTCAATCTCTGCTATTCCCTCCTGCGGAGCGATTGTTTCAGCAGTTTTTGTCATTGCCTGATTACGGCGCACCGTATCATCTAGCTGCGTTAAGCTAAGCCCTCCGACTAGCACAACTGCCATTGCAGTTGCCATTCCGCCATACATAAATCTCTTTTTATTTCGCGCATTCATTGTTTTAACTCCTCGTTTTTGATTACCTATAGAGATAAGACGAGAGAGAAACGAAATTCCTTGGAAGTTTTTGGAGGAAGTTTTTTGTTTTTCTTCTTTAAATGCAGCCACAGCCAGATTTACCGCGCGTTTGCGGGCATTAACATCAATATCGGGAGCATGGTTTTTCGATAGAATTTCATCTAGTTTCTTATCATCCATAATTTTGCTCCTTTCCGAATATTGATTGTAGTTTCTTGCGTGCCTCGTGAATGCGCCATGATACGGTGCTTTCCTTTACACCCGATATTTGTGCGGCTTCTTTATGAGACAAGCCCTGCCCTGCTACAAGGATCAGAGATTCCTTTTCCGCTTCGGGCAATTTATAAACCTCGCACCAAACTTGCGCGGCATAGATTTTCTCATCCGCTTTGCTTTCCTCGGCGGCTAAGCTCTCGATAAGCTCTACCCCGTCAGGATGGCGATTTTGCGATTTACACCAGTCTTTTGCCGTATTAATAACCAAGCGATACAGCCAGCTAGTGAATTTAGAATCTCCCTTATAGCTACTAATCCCGCGCGCTAGTTTTATGCAAGCTTCCTGCGTTATATCTTCCGCATCCCGCCCATTAGCGCACCATTTAAATGCCATTTTATACATTACCTCATAATAATCATTCACCAATGCTTCGAAAGCATCGACATCACCGCCCGCAGCGCGGTTAATTAACTCTATATCGTCCGCCTCGGGCATAATTAAAACCATTATAAAAAGGAAATCCCCTTCACCTTATATAAATAAGACGAGAATAAAAGTAATAATCTTGGAAAAAATATAAAAAATCTGATAAACACAAAATTAGACCAAAGAAAGAGGCATATTTTGACACGCAATAATATTTTCCCACTTATATTTATGCTCGGGCTGTCTGTTATGCCTGTTATATTCATTCACATGCCACGTACATTAAGCTTTCTGCCGCTTTTATTTGGCTTAGCTATGAGCATTTGGTGGGTGTTTATAAAAAAAGAGCGCATCACGCATTATCCTAAATATTT
>JAMONE010000119.1 GCA_027066695.1 Micavibrio sp.
AAAAGGGCGAGTATCACGCGCACCTTTTGCGCGCTGATAAACCAGAGTTCTAAACTCTCGGCTAATGGGTTTTCCGTTAGTATCGCTCTCTATAAAATATTGTTGAATCTCTGGACGGATATATTCAAGCAGGTATCGAAAATGTCCTATCACAGGATAAAGTCGTAATAGGGTTTTTTTACGTTGATTTAAATCGATAAATCCTAGAATAATTATTGGAATAAAAATAAACAGTGACCACAACACAGAAGACCACCAAGCGGATAAGACTAGAACTAAAATAGGTAATACAATGGATAAAATAATAAAAATTTGCTTAACTTTCATGTTTCCCTCCTTAATGAAGTACCGAAGAATATGTTTATTCTACTAATTCTAGTACCTTAATTAATAGCTACGGGGTATTTTTACAATTTATCTGACGATAAATATCACAAGATAATTTCTTGCTTACAACACTAATGATTGACATTTACTATTGAGCACAGTATAAAAAATTGAGGAGATCAACCAATGAAATTATTCAAACTAGCTTTACCCTTGTTATTAATTACAAGTCCTGTATTTTCTGCAAATATTACCGTTATGTACAATTCTGGAAACCCTGTGAGCGTACCTACCTTAAGTAGCTCTATGTTATTTATTTTAAGCGCCCTGCTTGTTTTAGTCGCTTTTCGTATTAAAAAACAAAACAACTCAGGCACAGCTATGATTATTGGCACGCTTAGTATTATCGCGCTACTTTCAAGTGCTGGTGGAATAAAATTGATATCTGATGCAACTGCGGGCGGCCCTTCAGTAACACCCATCTTAACAGGCGGAAGCGGCTCCATATCAGTAAATGGCATGACTACTAACCAACAATTAGGATTCATCAATCCTAATAATATATATGGAACGTTCTTTTCAAATGATACTACTAATGATATTACTATCACAGGTATCACCTCCTCAGATGCTAGTTGCACACTAATAAGCAATGATTACGGGTCATTTCATACCTATCCGCATTGCTCCATTGGTACACTTGCAGTTGGCAATGGTTGTTATATAGCCTGCTCTAGCTCTATCGCAGCCGTCTCAGACATTCGTTTAAAACAAAACATTAAGTACCTAACAAAACTCGATAATGGGCTTAAAATATATTCATTTGAATACATTGAAAAAAATTCTTTGGATAAAACCGAATATGTAGGTGTAATGGCTCAGGATTTGTTAAAAGACATACGATATAAAGATGCGGTTGTAGTCATGGATAATGGTTTTTATGCAGTCAATTATAATGCCCTAGGGTTGAAAATGATTAGTTTAGAAAAATGGAACGCTTCGCAGCAAAATATTTTGATTGATGGCAATCAAATAAGTCATAATTCTGTTTCCCTTAAAAAATCACCCACGTTATGGAAACAATTTCAATCGAAATAAATCAGGAGCAAGGATTTTTACTTGCTCATAATATGGAACTACAATTTGCCGCCATTTTTGGCGGCATGATTGTCATGTTTTTATTTGAGGGACTGCTTCCACGTAATACTGCTAGCAGCAATCAAACAAATCGCTTAATAAGCAATCTTAGCTTGGCATTAATTAATCACTTCTCAATTATTATCTATTCTGCCTTTTTTATTGTTACTGTTAGTAAGTTTCAACCTGATTCGCCTCTTCTCAGTTACTTTAAATTATCTGACATTCCTACTTTCTGTATTTTCTTTCTCTTAATGGAATTCGTTAATTATGCTATTCACCGCGCCTTTCACCATATTCCATTTTTATGGAAAATTCATCGTGTACACCATACCGATATAGAAGTAGATACCACAACAAGCCATAGACATCACCCTATTGAGCCATTACTTGGTGTTATAATTATGACCCCTGTTATTTTTATAATTGGCGCTCCTGCAATCATCATGATTATTTATAGTTTATTACATACTGTCGTCAGTGTAGTAAGCCACAGCAACATTCAACTACCGCAAAAGCTCGATAATTTTTTGCGCTGGTTTATTATCACACCTGATTTTCATCGTATGCATCATGCCAGCGACCAACAATACACCGACAGTAATTATGGTGGCATTACCCCTTGGTTTGATTATTTATTTAAAACAGCAACACGTATTGATTTTGTTAAAATCTCAAAAATGGAAGTAGGTCTAGATAAGTTTAGATCTTCTAACGATAACCGACTAGATAAAGTATTGCTTAACCCATTTGTTACATCGGATTAATAATTTATGCCAACTGCCTGCGCTAGACATATTTTAGTAAAAACAAAAGAAGAAGCTGAAAAAATTAAGAAACAATTAGCTAATGGTGCTGACTTTAGCTGCCTTGCAAAGAAATATTCACAATGTAATT
>JAMONE010000120.1 GCA_027066695.1 Micavibrio sp.
CTATGGAAAAATTGCGAAAGGAAACTTAATACATCTTTGCAAATGGCAACACTCGCTTTCGCTGTGTTAATACTCAAAAGATTTTGAACAGGTTCTTAGCCTTCTGGCTGATTACCAGAAAGCAAACCCAACTAAATCCAACGTCAATATGACACTTGCAAAAGCACATGGAATGGCGGGTGAACATACCTCCGCAATAAAAGTTCTTAGCGATGAAATAGAAAATAACCCATCAAGTATTTGGGCTAAAGATATGTTAGATACCGAAACAAAAGCTCTTGACAATGCGACAGCAGAACAAGCCCAATCCGATCTTAACGCTACACTTTTAGCGCAGACCGAAATAGTATCTACAGCGCAGGAATATAACAATGAACATAAATATAGAAGAACCATAGAATTACTCGGACAGCATTTATACGATGAAAATGACGAGCTTACCAAGAATCCTGATTTGTTAAGTACCTTAGGTAATGCTTATATAGGGGAGAAGCGAGCAAATGATGCTATTGATCTTCTTGTTGAATATTATGAAGACATGCCAAGTAATTCTGGTGTTAACATGGCACTGACAAAAGCATATATGGCGGTAAATGAATCAGCATTAGCAATTGATGTTCTTGAGCATGAGATAGAAAATAACCCAACGAATAGCTGGGCTAATGACATGTTAGAAAAAGCAACCAAGCAATCAATAGGGCATCAGAAAAAAATACCAGAGCCAGCAGTTTACGAAAATGAACATCTAACTCTGCCCTCTCCTACTTAACAACCACTTTATCTTTTTGCGCTGAAAGAGTGCCCTGCTCTATCACAGCCATAGTTATGCGGCTGATTGCCGTGCGTTTACCTGTGGCTTCTTCGCACATATCGATTTGCCACACTTGAGTGCGCCTACCGATATGCATCGGGGTGCATGTTCCAATAACATAGCCCTTAGTCACTGCACGGATATGATTTGCGTTAATCTCAAGCCCTACAGCGCGGTGAGTATCAGGATCAATTGTCATCCAAGCGGCAACACTGCCCAGAGTTTCCGCCAGCACACATGACGCGCCGCCGTGAAGTATTCCAAAGGGTTGGGTTGTGCGATGATCCACGGGTATGCGCCCCTTTAGAAAATCCGCACCAATCTCAAGAAATTCAAAGCCGATATGCTCGCCCATATTTGCATTGCGCAAGCCATCAAGATAATCAACACTGTAATCTTTAAACCAAATCATCGATGTATACTAATGCTTGTTTCAAGGCTCTTGAATATCGTTGTTTTCTTGTGGTTTTTGTAGCTTTTCTCCGCGAAGATAATCATACCCTGCTTTTACAGCAAAAGCTGCGGCAATTCCTACCCCAACTTGCCCCATGGTTACAACATTAAGACCAGCGCCTGCTGCCATAACAAACACCCCTCCGATCATACCACTAGCATTTGTTTCTTGTTTATTAAAACTCATTTCATCACTCCTAAATTATAAATTATAAAACATGGTAGCAAACATCAGGCTTTATAGCAAGTAAACTATTTACACTACCTCGCCCATATTCGCATTTCGCAAGCCATCAAGATAATCAACGCTGTAATCTTTGTGCCAAATATTTTTGGACATAGTGAAACTCTCAACAATAAAAATTTATCAGTATGCTACATATTTGTCATCTCGAACGTAAAACGGAGAGATCTTAAACATTGCACCCTACAAGATTTCTCCTCTTGCTATGCAATCGCTCGAAATGACAATGTCTTATTATTGGTAGAAAAGTCACTGTAATTGCAGCTTAACCCTTATCTTTCGGCTTCATACTGGCAAGTAATTCCGCGGTTTCAGCGACACTATCAACCGCGAGCATTCCCACAGTGTGATAACCGCTATCTACGTGCAAAATCTCACCAGTAACGCCGCTGCCTAAATCGGAAAGCAAGAACAGACCAGACTTACCAACATCGCCAATAGTGACATTACGCTTTAGCGGAGCATTAAGCTCGTTCCATTTAAGGATAAAGCGGAAATCACCGATACCACTGGCTGCCAATGTTTTAATTGGCCCCGCAGAAATCGCATTAACGCGGATATTATCTTTGCCAAGGTCATTGGCCAAATACTTAACGCTAGCTTCAAGTGCGGCTTTTGCCACGCCCATAACATTATAATGGGGCATAACTTGCTCTGCCCCATAATATGTAAGCGTAAGAAGCGATCCACCATCCGTCATTAACGGTGCAGCCCTTTGAGCAACAGCAGTAAAGGAATAAACAGAAATATCCATAGTGCGAAGGAAATTGTCACGGCTGGTATTAAGGTAAAGCCCGTCTAGCTCATTTTTATCAGAGAATGCTATTGCGTGAACAACAAAATC
>JAMONE010000121.1 GCA_027066695.1 Micavibrio sp.
CCAACGTACAGGAGTACCTCCACCACGTTGAGGCAAAAAACCAGGGTGTATATTAATTGCAGATATTTTTGCTATATCCAAAATGCTTTTTGGTAATAATTTAGGAAAACCAAAACATAATATTAAATCAGGATTTAACTTTGTGCAGTTTTCTAAAAAGCTTTGTTGATTCAACATTCCTATGTCATAACAATCTATATTCTTTTGCTGTGCTAGCTTTGCATTATCTGGAGTCTTCATATTAAAATTATGAAGAATTTGGTCATGCGGTTGATATAATCCAAGATCAAATAATGTTTGTACTAAAAAAACTTTCATTTGAAATATAAACGATGTTCTTGGACGCACTGTATTTGTACATACACCTACTACATTAGCATTTTCTTTTATAAGATAGGAAAGAGCCGCGTGACCAGTATCTCCAGTTCCAAATAAAAATATACGGGGTGATGTTGGAGGCATTGTTTGCTTATTCAAATAACTCTCCCACGCTTTCCGATATGGCCAAGATATTTCTTTTTCATAGAACGTGTCATGAATGGCATAGCCCTATGCAAAATGCCATAGACTTTATAGCGTAAAAATAATTTCCAATTAATACAACCAGTCACCCCACATAGTATATCATAGTAATAGATTTTCTTAAGTTCTATATCCTTACTAAGACGTGACTTAAATTTGAAGACTGAGCTATCTGGCTTTGATTCTGATAAATCAATATACTTAGCTCCACTTTCATGAAAAATACGCATCGCCTCCCACATAAGCAGATTATTAATACCATTATTTAAAGCATTAACAATACTTGCATTATAAGCATAGCTAACAATTTCTCCAGTGGAAATAAATATCATACCAGCAATAAATTTATCTTCATGAAAAGCACTTATAAGAATGGCGTCTTTTCCGAAACTCTCTTTTATCGAAAGAAAATGACTAAAAGGTTTCAAGCTTAATGATTTTTCTAAAAAACGCCCAGTATAGATTTCATAAAAACGCTCAAGATGCGCCCAATCATACGAAATGGTGAATCCTGATTTTTCAGCTTTGCGTATCATATTTTTAGTTTTTTTAGGCACACTAAGCCAAAGATCATCTTTATTAAGATATTCAAGAGGCAAATAAAGACTATCTTTAGTCTCCTTTTTTCCATTTAAAACAACGTCAAGCGACCCTGATGTTATATGAGTTTTTCTTAAATTATTACACCTACATATATTTATAATTTCATTTTGTAATGCAAGTACAACATCTTCACTTTCTGCATAAAACCCATATCTACAAGAATATAAGATTTCATCACCCTCTGTGAAATAGACTATGCATAGCCCCTTAGCATCACCTTTTTCATCTATTACAAGCAATGAGAATGTTTTCAGGTCAAATATATTTTCTAGATGTTTTTTCCAAATATAACAAGCTTGAGGTGGTAAGCTTTTTTTCACCACCAACTTATTCCACAGCTCAATGGAATCTTTATCATCACTATCAATATTATTAATTATAAATGTCATGGTTTTTTATTATAAAGTTTTGTTGTATAGCATTGGTCGGTCGAATTTCTAAAATATGTACTACACATTTTCAAATAATTGGGCAGACTAACTTGTAAGAATAATTCTGCATAGTCTTTTTTTGTATTACCAGATAAATAACGCACATTAAAAGCATTAAGTCCTTTAGCAAAATGAGCCCAATTTCTTTGAGAAAATCTAGAGCTATAACAATTGATGGCCTCAATTTTTTTATCTATAACAGCTGTGATATTTATAGCTACATTTAATGGCAATGCCGTATAAACTTGATATGCCCATATTTGTATATCTTGAGTTTCTAAAAGCATTCCCTCCTCATAAATTTTTAGTAGAAGCTCACTGGCACGACGATGGTCATCATGGTCGTCCAGCATAAAGGGAATAAAAATTATCTCAGGCCTTGTTTGACTTATAACATTGGAAAACGCCAATAATACTTTGTTGTCAAACACAATATTTCTAGGCAAGAAATCAAAGAAATGAGTGCAGTTATACCCCAAAAAATCAGCAGACTTTAATGCTTCTTCTTTCGCAGATTCATCAGCTCCAAAAGTCAAATAAATAACATTTACATCACAACCATTCTTAACCATTTGCGATAAAACACCGCCCATCCCAATCACTTCATCATCAGGGTGGGGGGCTATAATAAGTACTTTTTTATTTTCAGGTGCCTGTAATTCCTTTGGCTCAAGAAATCTTGCAGTGCGCATGCTATCTAATAAATAACTAGCATTTTTTCCATCTTCTATAGTGGAAAAATCTAATAATAACGGAGAGGTTTCCCCCAAACACTTACATACTTTAATTATTTGGTTTTTTACAAATTTTTTTATAAATCTCATAATATTTGACTGCTCTCGATTTCTTATTTACCTACCCGTATCCTCTTGATAAGTTATATCAACTTAAAAGCCTCACCTATGTAAGGCAAGCTACAAAAATTTAGTTCATATAAATCTGGAGTCTTTATGGCCACTTTAATAAATAAAAAATATATAGTTATTGGCGGAGGCGGCCACGCTCGAGTTTTAATTGATTGCCTTAAATTACTTAATTTACCTATAATAGGGTGTGTTGACGCAAGAAAAAATAGCGGGGACATAGTTTTAGATAATATAAATATTATAGGTGATGACACCATACTCGATAATTATAATCCTTCAGATGTCTTGTTAGTTAATGGTATTGGCTCTGTAAAAGATACTAAACTTCGCACGGATATCTACAAAAAATTCAAGGAAAAGGGCTTTAATTTTGCCTCACTAATACATCCTGCGGCTTTTGTTAGCTCATATGCACAAATTAAAGAGGGGTCGGTAATCCTTGCTGGGGCGATTATTTGCACTAATACTTACATTGGAGAAAATGTTATTATAAATACCAAAGCAAGTATAGACCATGATTGCTCAATCGGCAGTCATTCACATATTGCGCCAGGAGTTACGCTATCGGGTGGCGTTAATGTTGGAATGGGCAGTCATTTAGGAACAGGATCATGCATAATTCAAAATTGCACAATTGCAGAAAAAATATTAGTTGGGGCGGGTGAAGTCATTAAGCAAGATATTATAGCTACAAGGAAAAATTATTCATAATGAGTACAGCAATGAAAAAAAAATTAAATAATAGTTTTGAAGTAAATCTTGGTGTTACAACAACAAATTTAGATAGTGATGGTGTAAAAAATTACATATGGCCACTATCTCAAAAAAACCTTATTTCTCTTAACTCGGCACTTCTAAAAGAAACACGCCACCTTATTCAAGAAAACTTGCCTAACGAAAACTGGCATATACTACATATAATATATATAGAAATAATACGTGAAGCCATGGTGTTACTACGCTCTGCAAAATCACTTAATCAATATGAATCTATGGGGTTATGTGTAAAAGCACCTGTAAAACACTTTCCATACTATAATGCTATGAAAAACAAAGAAAGCCTTTTGCCGGTAGTTAGCTCCAGACTTTCCTATTTAACTAATAATTTATCAAAGCCACCTAAGCACTTACGCCCCTTACGATGGCTTAAATTACTATTAGATCAAAGCGTGTATAAACGCAAAACCGTTTCGAAAGTTATAGATAGTGATATTGTTACTTTTGTAACATCAAACTTTATGGAAGGGCATGTTAGAAAACTAAATAAAAATGGCAAAAACGTTACTTTATGCGCATTTTGGGAATGGTTTGATCTTAAAAATAATGAAATTCCTTCGCTTGATATAGATATAACCAACATTAATCCTGCACATAAAGAATTATTGGAAAAGTTGGCTGAAATTATAGAAAAGCATGGTTATCCATATACTAATGATATGGCAGAGGCTCTTACACTACAAACCTCTATTCTATGTAAGCTTGCATCATTTTACAGAAATCATCTTTTGCAAAATCATAAAAAAAATCCTCTTCCTAAAATTTTGTGGTTTGGAAGCGTGAATGAAATGAGAGCCAGAGTCTTGCGTGCTACTGTACAAGAATGCGGTGGATACACAATTGGCCACGATCACGGGCGCGGCTTTGCTATGGGTGTTACTAAAGGAGAGTTAGGAACTGTTTTTGATTTTTGTGACGAGCTAACCGTTTATTCAACATTTGTAGCTAAGCAAATTACCGAGTATCAGAAAAATCTTTTTACCAATGGCAATGCACTAAACCTTGAAGGAAAAAAAGTTAAATTTACTGGTATAAATAATTGTGTAATATCACATGACGATATTAAAAAATATAACCAACTCATAACTGTTAAAAAACGTAATGATAAACCCACAGTTATGCTGATTGCAGGCGTATTTAAGGGCGAGCATTATGCAGGGTTAAATATTTTACCCCCAGATATTACAACACTGGATTTTCAAGTGCGTCTAATTAAACATTTTACCAATCTTGGGTATAAAGTCTTGCTTAAAGCTCATCCTGAATCTCGAATCTCCCATCCAGATTCAATTTTTGATAACCTCGATGTAGAGCGAGTTAACGGCTATGTCGAAGATCAATTACAAAATGTAGATTTAATAGTTTTTGATTTCATGTCTAGCGCTTTAAGAACTTTGGTAATGACACAAATGCCCATGATATATTTTGATCTTGGGTATAGCCACATTGTAGGGGGAAATAAAGAGTATTTAAATAACCGTATTGAAATTATGACAGGTTATTTTGATGAAAATAATAGAGTGCAAATTGACTGGAAATCTTTTAAAAGTGCCGTACAAAATGCACAAGAAAAAATCAATGATACTAGCTTTCTTGAAAAATCTTTTGGTGTGCAAGGTATAAAATGATTAATATTCTATATGATAAAAAAGAAGCTAACGCAAAAAAAAAAGCTGGTAACATTGCCAAATCTCTTTCCTTACGGTCTTTTAAAGTTGATGTGCTGGCTATAGAAAACCTATATAATAACAGTTGTAAAATAGCTATAATAGGGAAATCAACCAATGGTGAATTTTTAAAACAATGCTATTCAAATGGATGTGCAGTTATAAATGTTAATCATAATATTGATGATAGTTTTATAGACGATCTATGTGATGGCTATTTAAATCGCCCTGATATGTGGTATGCAAAATTATTTTCTGAGCCTGTTATAATTGCCAATTATGCTAATTTAAAAATGGCACTTGGATCTACAATTAATCCACGAGCAATAATTTTAAATAACGGATTAGACGGGCAGGGCGGCAACACCTCTTTAGGGCGTGGAACTCATATTGGCGCTGATGTCTTATTAAATTTAGGTTGTGCAAATTTTAAAGCTGGGAACTTTTCTCTTATTTCTGCTAATTTTTCTGCTCATGCAATGCGTCATACAACAGGGCATATATCAAATTTTGCGATTAAAAAAGGGCCTTTTGATTTTCTTGGTTCGGTTTACGAAAGTGCCAAAGATATTACTGTGGGTAATGATGTTTGGATTGGAGAGGGAGTTACATGCTTATCAGGCGTAGAGCTTGCTGATGGTTGCGTAATTGGCGCGGGTTCTATTATAACCAAATCAACCAAAGCCTATGGTATATATGCAGGAAATCCCGCATGTTTTATTCGCTATAGATTTGATAATGAAAAAATAAAAATTCTAAGAGACTCTGAATGGTGGAATTTTTCATATAAAAAAATTTACAATATAAAAGAAGAATTTGAACAAGATATAACTAAATTACCAAATGATATATTGAAAAGGATATTATCATGATTGCTCTAATTTTAGCGCGCGGCGGGTCAAAACGTCTACCAAATAAAAATATTTTAATGATGGCGGGTAAACCTCTAATTCATTACACACTCGAAACTGCTTTAGCTGCAAAAAATATAGATAGAGTTATATTATCTACTGACTCTGAAGAAATTCGTGACATTGCTTTACAAATAAATGGCGTTGAAGCACCATTTTTACGCCCTAATGAATTTGCGACTGATACCGCGCAGGCCGCAGATGTGCATTTTCATGCTATTGATTGGTTTAAAGAAAATGAGGGGCTGGATATCAAAAATTTATGCTTACTCTTACCCACCTCTCCATTGCGTCTACCCGAAGATATCGACGGTGCTATTAACCTATACAAGGAAAGTAATGCAGATATTGTGACTTCAATTGTGCGAGCCAAACCTCTAGCATGGCACCAAAATATTGATCAAGAAACCAAGCAAATGACATCTATTATTGACATGGATAATCGCGATGCTGTGCGAAATCATCAGGAAATGCCTGATTCTCCTGTATATCTGAATGGATCAGTTTATGTTTTGAACATAGATAAATATCGGAAAACTCGCTCATATTTCGGTGATAAAACATATGGGTATGAAATGCCGTTATCACGTTCAATTGATATTGATGAAAGACAAGAGTTTGAAATTGCAGAAGCTCTTTTGAATGCAAGAAAGTAATAAATTTTAACATGAAATATTGTCTTAGCACCGTAATTTATCCTGAAATGGAAAAATATCTCGATGAGTTTATAGATTCAGTTCAAAGACTGAACAAAAAACTCGATTTAATTGTTTTTAACCACGCTATGGACATAAAATTTCCTAATATAACTACTGTTAATATTGATCCTAAGTGCAGCATAGCTCTGGTGCGCTCTAAAATGTTTTATTATCTAAAGCAACAAACTAAATACGATATTTATTTATTCATTGACAGTGACGATATAATTCATAAGGACGCAGTTAAAAACCATACTATTGCTTTAAAAAATTCTGATTTTTCCTATGGGGATCAACTCCTATTTAGAGATGGGTTTAATAATAATCTGCAAACTACATTATTTTCCTTTATGAACCCGCCTGATATTTTGGAAAAACCAACTGATTTATTACACGGAAATTGCGTTGGTTTATCAGCTTTAGCACTTAGCCGTAAGGCTTTGATAGGTGTGCCTGAAAAATTTCCTGAGGAATTACAGCCATTAGATTGGTGGCTAACTATTAAATTATTAGAGGCAGGTATGACTGGCGCGCGCGCAAATGTTGTTACCTACTATCGCCTTAGCTCTGATGCAGATTATAATTTATGTCGGTCTAAAAATATAGTAGATTTAAAAAACAAAGTTAAAATAGTTCATAAATTATTATCAAATATTACAGAGTCACAAACAGTAAAAATATTGAAAACTCGTTTAGAAAACCTCCTACAGTTAATAGAAAATGATAATGCTTTTATTGAAAAAAGCATGAAAAAGGTTTCAGAAAAAAAGATGATGTGGTATCAGGATGTGTTTGATATCTTGGATATTATTGAACAAAAACCAACCAAAGGAAAGTCAGATACGTGAAGGTAATAGGTTTATTTATAGCGGGGCCAAATACTGCCGCTTGTTTATTTATAGATGGCAAACTAATTGCTATGGCGGAAGAAGAACGCTTTAATCGCATAAAAACCTCATCAGAAATTTTTCCTACCCAATCAATTAAATTTTGCTTGAAAGAAGCCAACCTTAAACTTAATGATATTGACGAGATAGCACTAGGCTGGAATTACTCAAGTTATCCTGAAAAAATGAATACACATATGTCATCAATAGCTGGACGTGAGCTTGACCCTTTTGCTGATACGGCAGAGGGTATTATTCACGCTAAACTCTCACCTGAATTAACAAAATTTAATGTTGGTATTGCACTGAAAAAAATTGATGAAACCGCTGATGTGAAAATTTCATGGCACGCTCATCATAAATGCCACGTCGCAAGCACACATTACCTATCTGGATTTGATAGCTCTGCCATACTTGTTATGGATGGAAGCGGTGAAGAGATTGCAACTAGCACTTGGCATGGACAGGGTGGGGAGCTGTCAATTATTGACCAGTGGGACTTACCGCACTCTTTGGGATGGTTTTATTCTGCCATAACAGAGTGGCTAGGCTTTAGTGCCTATTCGGGAGAGGGCAAGGTTATGGGACTTGCTCCTTATGGCAATCCAAACGCAGAGGTAGCTGAAAAACTTAAAAAGTTTTGTGTTCCTGATGATAAAATAATTTACAAAATAGACCCAACTTATGTTTATTACGGTAAGCGCAGCTATTCACGTAAATTCACAGATAAATTGGTTGATTTGTTAGGTGCAGCGCGTAGACCAGAAAGCGAAATGAGCCAATATTATATTGATGTTGCCTATGAAGTTCAAAAACGCCTTGAGGATGTTGCCATTAACTTAGCTAAAGAATTGCTGGCAAAAACAGGTGAGCGAAAATTATGCGTTAGCGGTGGCGTTGCCATGAATTGTAAGATGAATGGTTTATTATCTAATCTTGAAGGCGTTGACGATATCTTTATTAATCCCGCTAGTTATGATGCTGGCGCAGCTTTAGGCGCAGCCTTATTAGCAATTAAAAAAGCAGGGCAAAGCCCCACAGAAACTGAGCTAACCCATGCATATTGGGGGCCATCATTTAGTGATGATGAGATTGAATCAGCCCTGAAACATTGCGGATTAACATATACTAAACATGAAAATATAGCACAAGAAACAGCCAAACTTTTAAATGACAATAAAATTATAGGCTGGTTTCAGGGCAAGGCAGAATTTGGCGCGCGCGCGTTAGGGGCTCGTTCAATTATTGCCAATCCTATGCATCCTGATATGAAAGATATTATTAACAAAAAAGTAAAATATCGCGAAGGTTTTCGCCCTTTTGCCCCTTCAATGATTGCAGAAGTTGCTGAAAAATATATGATTGATCCTAAATATTCTCCTTTTATGATTTTAGCGTATCAGTTTAAGGATGAATATAAGGAGTTATTCCCCTCCATTGTGCATGTCGATGATTCTGTGCGTCCGCAAACTGTTACTAAAGATTCTAACCCAATTTATTGGGAAACCATATCCAAATTTGGGGAACTATCAGGTTATCCTGTTGTTCTAAACACATCCTTTAATATTCGCGGTGAACCTATTGTTAATACTCCGCTTGAAGCCGTACGTTGTTTTTACTCTACTGGAATGGATGCTCTTGCTATAGGATCATTCTTACTTAAAAAAACAAGGTTTTTAGCATGACAGATATTCTAGTTATTGCGCCCCATCCCGATGATGAAACACTTGGCTGTGGCGGCACTATTCTTAAGCATATTGCAAACGGCGATAAAGTGCATTGGTGCATTGTGACACAAATGGATAACAATTATCCTATAGATATCAGGCAAAAGCGTGCTGATGAAATACAAAAAGTGGCCAATGCTTATAATTTTATTAACGTGCATCAACTTAACTTTGCGCCTGCACAACTTGATATAGTACCAAAGTCAGAACTTGTTGGGGCTATAAAAAAAGTGTTCCAAAAAGTTGCACCTGAAATTGTTTACTTGCCATTTTCTGGTGATGTACATAGCGATCATGCATACGCATTTGATGCAGCAAGTGCCAGCCTTAAATGGTTTAGGCAAAAATCAGTTAAGCGCGCTTTATGCTATGAAACTATTTCAGAAACAAATTTTCAAATAAACCCATTACAAAATAGATTTAATCCTAATGTCTATGTTGATATCGAAGAATTTTTTAACAAAAAAATCGATATTATGAAGATTTATGAAAGCGAAATTGAAGAATTCCCTTTTCCCCGTAGTGTTGAGGCTCTTGAAGCTTTAGCAAAGTTAAGGGGTACGGCATGTGGAGCGCGCTCAGCAGAAGCATTCATCTTGCTTAAAGAAATTTTATAACCAAGCCATATTAAAATGATTCATAATTTGAAATCTCTTTTAGGGTATCATTCCTCGTCGCTTGCGGCGTTTTGTCATTGCGAGCGAAGTGAAACAATATTGATTGCTGCGTCGCTACGCTTCTCGCAATGACGTGATACCCCATAGTATTCATTGAACAGTTTCTTTTATGTGGAGTAGGCTATATCAATGGTCTTTATGATCATCATCCTTATCATCATCCTTGTGATCATCGTCTTTATGATCATCATTAATGATTGGAGTTAATGACCCACCAACGATTTTCTCGCATGTTCCAGTAGGCAGTGAAATCCACTCAACGCCGCTTGCGTCTTCTGTTGCCATTGCCGCACAACCATGTGATTTGTCAGCCGCGCCACAAGCATTCATGCCTGCTTTAACGATGCCATAGCATATTTCCTGCCCCTCTTTAGCTTTAGCTTCCATAGCATTAGCAGACATTGCGCCCGCGCCAATAGCGCTTACCGCAACCGCGCCAGCTAATAGTGTGTTTAATGTTTTCTTATTCATAGTTTTATTCCTTTTGTATTTTTAGAATTATTTACTATTTCGCATTTAAAGCGAATATGGTTACATTACTTTGAATGATAGAAAACACAAGATTTTAAATATGCAATTTTTTGAGACATATAAAGATATACCAAACAGCGCACAAGAATGCGTTATCGTCATTGGTAATTTTGATGGTGTGCATTTAGGGCATCAAGCTTTACTTGTAAAAGCTCGTAGTATTGCGAAGGGGCTGGGAAAGCCTTTGGGCGTGCTAACATTTGAGCCAAATCCGAAACAGCTTTTTCATCCTGATGAGCCACCATGTCGCCTTACTCCGCGTGAGTTCAAGGCAGAAAAATTGGCCGAATATGGCGTGGACTGCGTTTTTTCACTTCCCTTTGATTGGGGTTTTGCCAGTCAAAGCGCGGATAATTTTGTGCAAAACATATTGATTGATGGCCTTAAAGCCTCACATATAATTGTTGGCTACAACTTTAAGTTTGGACAGCTCCGCAAGGGCACTCCTGAGACCATCAAAGATGCAGGGCTACAAGTTACGGTTATTGATGAGGTTAAGGGCTCTGGTGAGCGTAGCTATTCATCCTCTTATGTGCGCCAGCTTTTGCGTCATGGAAAAATTAAAGAAGCCTGTTCAATTTTAGGTTGGGACTGGGAGATGCGCGGGCGCGTGTTCAAGGGCGATCAGCGCGGACGAGAGCTTGGCTATCCCACGGCTAATATACCATTAGAAGAAGTCGTCCATCCAGCTTACGGCGTTTACGCTTGCCTCGCGCGTATTAAGGGCGAGAATGAATGGATGCCCGCCGCTTGTAATATAGGCATTCGCCCGATGTTCGAAGTTGATACAGCGCAAATCGAGACATATATCTTTGACTTTAACCGCGAGATATACGGCAAAAC
>JAMONE010000122.1 GCA_027066695.1 Micavibrio sp.
TATATTAAGCTATGGCGTTGTTTATTCCGTGTCACATTTCTGGAAGGAGTTGCGCGGATCATTGCTGTTAGCCAGTATTGTCGTATTCATTTTTTCATCATTTATATCACCTTATATGCCTTACGCGATGTATATTCTTTTTGCCTATAATCCTGCATCTTTTGATCCGTATTATACATGGGCTGTTACAATGGCAGCTTTAGGAATTCCCGCCATGACTCTGGTCTTTCGCAAGCTTGATTAAATCAATCATTTTAAGGCAAAAAGCGCTGTCTCTAGCATAAATTTACAAAATTACTGCATAGCGGTACAGCATTGTAATATATAATATTTCCTTCGTTATTAACACTAACTTAAAAAAATAAACCGCTTAAAACTCGCGCTGATAGCGGTTTACATGTTATACTGAGGTATGGAACAAGAAAAAGTGAAAGCAAAGGTTTTCACTCCGGTTTCAAAAAAGAGAGGTCAAAACAGCTTATTTAACCTGATTTTATGCTTTGGCATATTGACCTTACCGGGGTGTGTTACCACCGAAGAAATAGCTCCTCTGGCACCTTCGCCGCCAGCTATAGACTCTTCATTTTTTGCGACGCAAAATCAAACATTATATCAGCCATATTACTTCGCCGCTCCTACTGAAAGCAGCGGTAATAAAATCATTGAATCTACGCCTATAAAAGCGGCACTGAATGCGCCTGTATCACCACCCAATGAATGCAGATTCAAAGATAAATTTGATAGAAAATCTGTACTTGCATATGAGTGGGGCAGGAATAAATTATCGCTTGATATTGATGGTATAAATTTAAAACAATCAAGTAATAAAGCTATTCGCTTTGAATATAAAATCAGGCTGCAACCTGAAAAAACCAAAAAGCAAAAATGCCGTTTTCTATCAAATTGGCAAGGGCTTATCGGCTCTGGCTATAACGAAGTTTTTATTAGAAAAGACGGCTCTATAGAACGAGAAATCAATAAACTAAAAGAACGATTTCTACCGTGGTAAATAAAACACCGTGATATTTCAGCAGAAATATTGTATAGTTACAACATGAAACGAACAAGGTTATGAATTTGTTTAGGCACAGTAATTTCCGCTATTTACTAATTATTGCAGCATTATCATTGCCTGCATGCACTGCTTTGCCACATAAAAACAGCGCGAAAGAAATTGAAAAAGTCGCCGATATAGATAACGATCCTATAACGCGCCTGTCTTTTGTCCCAATGAATAATGCATATAATGATATACAAATTATTGTGTACCAAGACGAAGAATACTTAAATAATATTATGCCAGCTTCGGGCGAAAAATCACCAAATAATATAGCGAAATAACACCAACAACCATAAATTCTCTATTTTTTCAAAGATGTATATTGATATATTAATGTGGATAACGTAGTATCACAGGATATTGCCGTTTCTGCAATTTCTGCTCTGCGTTAAATTCCTGCGTCAAAATTAAATATTTAATAAGGCATATGTCATGAAAAAATCTATTTTACGTTTAGCTGTTCTATCATCCCCCCTGTTATTAGGCGCGTGTGGTGAAGGTTGGGAAGCTCAAAAAACAACAACGGCTTTTCCCTATGGTAATGAACGAACAGCAGGCTCGGGCGTTATATATGTTCGTGCAAAAATGCTCCCTAAAAAGGAATTAAAGATTGAAGCAATAGCTGAAGTTGAAGCAGAGCCTGAAGTTAAACCTGTTCTTGATGCAGAAGAAATATTTACAGAGCAACAAACAAAAGGCAGCACTAGCGTTGCTAAAGTTATTACAGAAAAAAAAATAGAAGAGAAAATAATTGAAGAAGTGATTGAAACAGAAGATCACTCATCAGTTATAGCCCCAATAGATACAAAAAAAATTAGCGCAGAAGACTTTATTGCACAAGAGCCAACTAACAAAGCCCAAACCGCCACTCTTGATGTTTCTGAAATAGAGCCTTTAGCAGGAGATTCTTCCGATATCGATATGGATGCCATTGAACGAGATTTTGGAATAGCCTTTGACGAGGGCGAAACCATAGAAATATATGAAAACAAAGTCTCGCAACCACTAAAACAAATAATCGTTCCCAAAAAAGACTTTATGGATTTAAGAACCCAAGGTGAAAAATCTTTGGATGAAATATATAATGATGCATTCATAAATTCGTTTTGAGGCTGTCAGATAGATTGTGTAACTATAGCCAAGCCATATTAAAGTGACAAATGCCTATCTTTACTTTAAAGTTATATGTACAATATCAATTTTAAGGAGCAAACATGGCATATTCACTA
>JAMONE010000123.1 GCA_027066695.1 Micavibrio sp.
AACATAGAAGCTGAGCAAGGTCTGCTTGGTGCGCTGCTGGTTGATAATCGTGTTTACGAGAAAATCGGTGATTTGCTGCGCCAAGAGCATTTTTTTATGCCAGTGCATCAGCGTATATTCGAAGCCATAAGTCAATTTATTGACCGTGGGCAAACGGCTTCTCCTGTTACTCTTAAAAGTTATTTCGAGAAGGATTTAGACCTTGTTGATCTTGGCGGTGGTACTTATTTAGCCGAGCTTGCAGGCAGTATAATTAGTGTTATAAATGCGCGTGATTATGCCCAAACTATTTATGAATTATTCATGCGGCGCGAACTTGTCGGCCTTGGCGAGGATATAGTCAACGAAGCGCATGAGCATCGCCTTGATAGTGCGGCAATGGATACGGTTGAAATGGCTGAATCAAAGCTGTTTTCGCTCGCCGAAAGTGGAGAGGTTAAGGGCGGCTTTACCTCGCTGCGTGATTCGGTGTTGGTGTCGATTGAAATTGCAGAAAAAGCATTCAAAACCAAGGGGCATGTTACTGGCGCAACAACAGGTCTGCGTGATTTGGATAAGCAGCTTGGCGGTCTTCATCCGTCTGATTTGCTTATATTGGCGGGTAGGCCATCAATGGGTAAAACCGCGCTGGCAACAAATATTGCGTTTAACACGGCAAAAACCTATGCGCAGAGCGGCGGAAAAGAGGGCGCACGCGTTGGGTTTTTCTCGCTTGAGATGTCCTCAGATCAGCTTGCTACGCGTATATTATCAGATTGCGCGAATATATCGGGTCACTCAATTAAGCAAGGTGATATCCGCCAAGATGATTTCCAAAAATTCGTTAAGGCTAGCCAAGAGCTTAGCCAAGTTCCATTACATATTGATGATACCCCTGCTCTTACAATTGGCGCAGTTCGCACGCGCGCGCGGCGTTTGAAACGTCAGCATGGGCTTGATTTCCTGATCATTGATTACTTGCAGTTATTACGCGGAAGTGGTTCTCGCCAAAGCGAGTCTAATCGTGTGCAAGAAGTTTCAGAAATTACCCGCGGACTTAAAGCTATCGCTAAGGAGCTGAATATCCCTGTTCTCGCGCTATCCCAGCTTTCACGAGCAGTTGAACAGCGTGAGGATAAACGCCCGATGCTCTCTGATTTGCGTGAATCTGGCTCGATTGAGCAAGATGCAGACGTGGTTATGTTCGTCTATCGTGAGGAATATTACCTTCACCGCTCTGAACCTGATATAGGCAGTGAAAAACATATGCAGTGGCAAGAAAAATGTGAACGCGCCCTTAATGTTGGCGAATGCATAATTGCCAAAGCTCGTCATGGCCCGATTGGTACGGTGCGTATGCATTTTGATGGTCATGTCACAAGATTTAGTGATCTTGATGAAATGCATGATGCGGGTAATAATGGCTATTAGCGGTGAGCTTGTAATAAGCCTAAAAAATATCCAAAGTAATTATCGATTGCTTAATGATATAAGCTGCGCTGCGTGTGAAACTGGCGCGGCGGTTAAGGCTGATGCTTATGGCCTTGGTATGCACAGAGTTGCGCCTGCGCTCTATGATGTCGGCGTGCGTCATTTTTTTGTTGCAACTCTTGATGAAGCTATTGAGCTGCGCGAGGTTTTGCCGCAGGCAATAATCTATATTTTGAATGGTTTTGTTACGGCTGAAAAGTTGGTATATCGTGAATATAACCTTATTCCTGTTCTTAATTCTTTGGCAGAAATTAAGCTATATCAAATATTTGCTCGTGATGTATCAGAAAAGCAACCAGCGATTATTCATTTTGATACAGGCATGAGCAGGCTTGGCTTACCTGCAAATGAAGCCGATATTCTTTGCAATGATTTATTATTAATAGAAGGAATAGAGCTTAAATATATTATGAGCCATTTATCCTCATCAGATGAAAAAAGCAGCTCGGTTAATCAAGATCAATATCAGCTATTTTCGAAAATATCTTCAAGCTTTAGGGGCGTGAAGATATCTCTATGTAATTCTGGCGGGGTATTTTTATCGCAAAAATATCATATGGATTTAACTCGCCCAGGCATTGGGCTATATGGCGGGAATCCTACTGGTGAAATGTTAAATCCTATGAAGCCTGCTATGTCATTAAATGCGCCAATTTTACAAGTAAAAAGCGTTAAAAAAGGTGATGTTGCAGGATATAACGGAACGTATTGTTTCGACAAGAATACTGATGTTGCAATCATCTCTATCGGTTATGCAGACGGGTTTTTAAGATCTTTGAGTAACGGCGCGTCTTTATATTGGCAAGGTCTT
>JAMONE010000124.1 GCA_027066695.1 Micavibrio sp.
GCGCACCAGTACATTGGGAATGGATACCCGCCCTTCTCATCGGCTCATTCATTGGCGGCTACGTTGGTGCACACCTAACGCATCTAAAGGGTAACAAATGGATAAAACATGCTTTTACAGCTATTACCCTTGCTTCTGGTGCGTTATTATTCATTAAATAAAACATACTAAAAGCAAACAAAAGCAGTGCTTTACTTTGCGCTCCCTACAACGAAACGATTAACGCTTACAAAGTAATATAATTTGTTTGTACAATAGGCATCCAAGGAAAGAGGTGCGGAGCGTATTTTTATACGTAAAGCACCTCAAAACCGCAGAATAACGCAGCGTACGAGCAAATTTATTATCTTTTAGCCCACTGCTTGGTACGACGAGCCTTATGCTTACCAACCTTCTTACGCTCAACGATACGATCATCACGTGTCATCATGCCAGCTTTCTTCAATGAAGGACGAAGTGTCGGTTCGAAATTCTCAAGAGCGCGTGATATACCGTGACGCACAGCTCCAGCTTGTCCAGAAAGGCCTCCGCCTTTAACTGTACAAATAATGTCAAACTGACCTACGCGATCAACAACTAAAAACGGTTGATTAAGAATCAAGCGATGTGTGTTGCGTGAGAAGTAATTACCTTGGTCTCTACCATTTACTGTAACTTTACCAGTTCCAGGCTTTAACCATACGCGCGCGACTGCGTCTTTACGACGACCAGTTGCATATGCACGACCAAATTTATCAAGTTTAGGTTCTTTTTTCACAGGAGCATCAACAGGTGCCGCTTCTGAATTTTCTTCTGCGGCTTCAGCAGGAGCAGATTTTGTTTCAGCTACCGCGCTAGCGATATCTTTTAAATCTGTGATTTTTTCGTCTTTTTTATCAGCCATTGTAATTTCCTATCTCTTATTCTTAGGGTTCATGGATGCAACATCCAGAATTTCTGGCTTTTGTGCTTCATGTCCATGCTCAGTTCCAGCATATACACGCAAGTTTTTAAATACAACGCGACCTAAAGGTCCTTTAGGAAGCATACGCTGAACAGCTTTTTGAACTACGCGCTCAGGGTATTTACCATCAAGGATTTGCCCCTTTGTGCGTTGCTTGATACCACCAGGAAAACCTGTGTGCCAATAGAAAATATCATTTTCGCGCTTACGACCAGTAAGGTGAACTTTTTCAGCATTAATTACGATTACATTATCGCCGCAATCCACATGAGGAGTAAATTCGGGCTTGTGCTTACCGCGAAGACGCATGGCAATAACGCTCGCCATACGACCTAATACTAGGCCTTGAGCGTCAATTATAATCCATTTCTTCTCCACCTCGGCAGGTTTTATAGAATATGTTTTCATCTTTGTTAGACTTTCATTTGCTTTTATATTTTAAAAGATGCAGCTTTATGGCCTATAAAAAGCCACCTGTCAACTATTTTTCGCAATAAAAACAATTAATTAATACCAAGGTATTACGATACCATACTCGTAATAAAATCAGCTGCTTTTTTAGAAGGGGCAATACCCTCTTTATTTGATAGCAAGCCATCAAGAGCTTTAAACTCTTCTTTTTGAGCATTGCACAGCTCTTCATCTTCGAGTAATTCATATACAGCTTCTGCAATTTTTTCAGAATTACATTTCCCTTGTAAATATTCAGAGACAACGGCCTTATTCAACAATATATTTGCCAGATGAGCATGTTTTACCTTCAACATAAAACGCAAAATAATCGCTGTTATCGGGTTGATTTTATAGGTGATAATATGTGGAACTCCTGCATATGCAAGCTCTAACGCAACTGTTCCTGAAACAGCAATAGCAACGTCACACGCCTTAAAGGCGCTCCATTTCATTTTTTCATTTGTCACAACACAAACGGGCATATCAAATTTTTGTAAAAACTTTTGCACCTGATATTCAAGTTTTGGAAGCGTTGGTGATATTATATGAATTTCCTTATCGCCCGCTTCATTAATAAATTTAGCAGCATCCATTAATGTTGAACTTAAAGCCTTAAATTCACTTTCACGGCTACCAAAAAACAATCCTAGGGTTTTTGCATTATCAGGAATATCATTTTCCTCTCTAAACATTTTTCCCAAAGCCTCAGCGCAGCCACTAGCAACCAGAGTATGCCCGACATGTACGGCTTTCATTCCGTGCTTTGTAAAATATTTTACCTCCATAGGAAAGAGGCACATTATACCATCCATAAAACCAGCTATTTTCTTCGCCCTACCAGATCGCCAAGCCCAAACGCTAGGCGCGACATAGTGAATAAGCTTACCCTTGAATATGCCGCGTTTTTTCAACGATTTTGCCAAAATGAAATTAAAATCAGGGAAATCAACTGTAATAACCGCGTCAGGTTGTTGCTTTTCAATCTCCATAACAATGTTTTTGTTAAGCTTTAGCAAGCGCGGTATTTTGGGCAAAACCTCCCATATACCAATGACGGATATTTGATCCATAGACAGCAATTCATCAAAACTCGCACCCTTCATTAAAGGTCCGCCAACGCCTATACATTGAACATTATCACCATGTTTTTCCTTTAAAGCGGTAATTAACGGCGCAGCCAGAGCATCACCAGAATCTTCCCCAACTATAAAAAAGAACTTCATATTTACTTACCTTTTATTTGTTTAAAAACAGAAGTGCCAATGACAAACATCTTATATTCATCTGCATATTTGGCAACATTTTTTAAATCAGAAACAAGAACATTATCCGCCTGCAAAGCAATGCCGCAAAGCCCTGCTTTATATGCATTTTTAACAGTTTGCACACCGATTGTTGGCATATCAAGGGCTTTATCTTGCTGAGGCTTGCAGGTTTTCACTAATATTCCCCCTCGCCCGCTTTGCAATAATGGAGCGCAGCGTTTAATAAGCTCATCCGTTCCCTCAACCGCTTCTACGCCAATAACCATACCATTTTGCACAATAACCGATTGCCCGATATCCATCGCGCCAATGGCTTGAGAGACTTTAAGGCCAAGCTCAATATTAATTCTATCCTCAGGCTCAAGATTATAACACCCGATAGCGCCCTGCGTCACAAGCAAATCATCACAAAAATCATGTATAGCGCGTAATATAAAGCCCTCACCCTCTAATTCAGATTTAAGCAAACAAAGCAAATCATTATCACCAAGCGCGCGAAGTCCTATTTTAGATAGCATTTTAACAGCCTTAAGATCAGGCTTAATCTCTGTAAAAGACGGACGCTTAACGCCTCCTATTAAAACAAGATCCGAAACATCTTTAGATTTAAAAAACTTGATAACCTTACCGACCGAGCCAAGCCCCGCCCAAATATGTGTATTACCGCTCATAATATCAGGGTTAGTTTGACCATCAAAACCAACGATAAATGGCTCTATCCCCTTATCCTTACAAACAGAAATAAGATATGCTGGCAGACTTCCTCCACCAGCAATAATTCCTAATTTGTTGATATTTATTTCTTGCGTGGCTGGCATAGCGGAAACTTGGTTTTTGCTTTGGCAAAGTCAATAATGGACATTATTAAATCATCATCGGAAAAATCAGTCGCTATGATATCTATACGCTGATCTAATGTTCCTTCTCCGCCAAATAATTGATTGAATGCGCGTTGCAACTGTCTTATTTCACTTTTTTCAAATCCGCGGCGTTCTAATCCTATTAGATTTAGACCAGCCAAAAATGCGCGCTCTCCCTTAACTCTACCATATGGAATGATATCACTATCCACCCCAGACATTCCGCCAATCACAGCATGAGAGCCAATACGAATGAATTGATGAACAGCAGATAGCCCGCCAATAATAGCGAAATCACCAACTTCTACATGCCCAGCTAATGTCGCATTATTTGCCATGATAACATTATTACCCACGATACAATCATGGGCGACATGCGCAGCCATCATAAATAAACAATTATCGCCAATAACAGTTCTCATTGCGCCATGCTCTGTCCCGGGGTTCATAGTAACATGTTCACGAATGGTATTATTTTGCCCTATAATAAGCTCGCTCTTCTCACCTGAGAATTTTAAATCTTGCGGCGGCGTGCCTAAAGATGCAAAGGGGTAGATTTTTGTTCCTGCGCCAATAATTGTGCGCCCTTCAATATGAATATGAGAGCTTAAAACAACATCCTCACCTAAAATCACCCCCGCGCCAATAGTGCAATATGCACCAATGCTTACGTTATCGCCAATTGTGGCGGCATCATCAATTATCGCAGTAGAGTGTATTTGGGAAGGCATAGGGCTACTCTTTTTTAACTTAACATACCTTTATAATAAGGACTTAGGCCAAAAGCACAAATCACGCTTTATTACAAAACATTTCCGTTATTTATTTGCTTTCAGTATCGGTGATCATCGCGCTGAAGATTGCTTCGGCGCAGACTTTGCCGTCAACCTTGGCAACGCCCTTAAATTTCCAGACAGGGCCGCGCGATTGTATTTTATCAACATGGATATGCATGGAATCACCTGGTGTTACAGGTTTTCTAAACTTTGCGCTATCTATGCTCATGAAGTAAACGACCTTACCTGCCGCATCCTTACCCATAAAATCAACAACAACTAGCGCAGCCGTTTGCGCCATGGCTTCGACAATTAAAACTCCCGGCATTACAGGAAAACCCGGGAAATGCCCCATGAAATGCGGCTCATTCATTGTAACATTTTTAAGGCTAATTGCGCCCTCACCTTTGGTAAGCTCTAACACACGATCAATCAGTAAAATAGGATAGCGATGCGGGATCATCTCCATAATTTTATTAATATCAATATTAACTTTGTTTTCTTCACTCATTAATCCATGCCTTTATATTTTATATATTACGATTTAATCGCGTTTTTTCTTTTTAATCAAGCGATTTAAGGCTGCTACCTGTCTGAAAAATTGCCGCTTTGGCATAGCGGGCGAGCCGAGATACTCCTCACCCGCTGCAATATCACTAATAACGCCCGCTTGTGCGCCAATCTTAGTGCCCATGCCGATATTCAAATGCCCCGCAATACCGACCTGTCCGCCAATAGCTACATAGTCTTCTAGTGTGGTTGAGCCAGAAATCCCCACTTGAGAAACAATAACGCAGCCACGGCCAGTTTTTACATTATGCCCGATTTGAACGAGATTATCGATCCAAGTCCCCTGCCCGATAATAGTATCAGGGCCAGCGCCGCGATCAATCGTAGTATTTGCGCCAATCTCAACATTATTACCAATTATAACACGGCCAAGCTGCGGTACTTTCACATGACCAGCAGGATCAATCGCAAAGCCAAAGCCATCTTGCCCAATCCTAACGCCAGTATAGATATGCACATTATCACCAATGATAGCATGCGAAATCGTAGTATTCGCGCCAATGCGGCAATTAGAGCCAATCTTAACATTATGTTGAATTACCGAATTTGCCTCTATCCAGATATTATCGCCGATTTCCACATTTGCGCAAACAACCACATTATGCCCAATCACCGCGCCGCTGCCAATTTTTGCGCTTTCATCAATAAATGCACTTTTGGCAATTTGCGCTTTTGGAGCGTCATCAGGATAAAATGCCTGCGCCGCCAATGCATATGCTTTATAAGGCGATGGCGTTATAAGGCAAACAACGCCATCGGGCGCATATTCCACCATTTCAGGTAAAACAAAGCAAGCCCCCGCCGCCGTTTCGATAAAATCAGATTTATATTTTATATTATCCAAAAAGCTCAAATGATTTTTTTGTGCATCTTTCAAAGCACTAACATCATCTAAAATTAAATCAGCATCGCCAGACACCTCACAAGAAGTAATCTCAACGATTTCAGCTATAGAAAAACTTTTGGACTTTTGAAAAAAATCAGGATCAGCCATCAGGTTAAAACCCTCATCTATTTGAGATTAAGCTCTGGCAGCGTCTTGTTCATGCGCTCCATAACTTTTGCTGTAATATCAAGCGAATTACTGCCTACAATTATATTTTGGCGTGTAATCACAAGATCAATTTTATCCTCATCTGCAATTTTCTGACAAACTTCGAATATCGCCTTAGTCAAAATATTCATTGCCTCGCTATAGCTTTTATCAAGTTTAGCTTTTTTACTCTGAATAGAGCTGCGCGCCTCGATGCGTTTTCTATCAAAGTTTTGCGCCTTTTTCAATAATTCTTCCTTGGATAATTCGGAACGCTTAGCCTCAATCGCTTTTTGATCGCTGCGGAGTTTTTCTTCAGTTTTTTTAACCATAGCAAGAAACGCCTTGCGCTTGGTATCTATTTGTTTTTGCACTGATTGAGCCGCGTCAGATTCGGCCAATACCCGCTCAACATCAACAACAGCAATGCTTACTTGTGCGTAGGATTGCCCTGAAAATATCCCCATAGATAAACATAGCAAAACAGCAAAACACACAGCTTTTATATTACGAATATTCATAATTTATACCCTAACTTTTCTAACCTTATTAAATTTTTATATTAAAAGCGCGTCCCAAAATCAAATCTTAACTGCTCTTCCTCATCATAATCTTCTTTTGCATATGGCACAGCATAATCAAGACGTATCGGCCCAAACGGTGATTTCCACGAAACCCCAATACCAGCCGCAGCGCGAAGGGAATTTCCCTCCTGCAAGGAGCTTCCTCCTTCATCAATATCCCAAAGCGATCCAAAATCACTAAAGGTATGTGCTTTTATCCCAAGTTCTTTTGGCAAACCAAGTGGAAAGCTCATCTCAATGCTACCGCGATAGAAGAAATTACCACCAAGAGAATCACCAGTAGAGCTATCACGTGGCCCCACGCCAGAACGTTCAAAACCACGAAGACTAGAGCCACCAAGGAAATAACGTTCATTAATTTCAACATCAGAATCGCTATAAGCTTGAATTGCGCCGCCCTCAGCCAGCACATTAACAACCCATTGCTCTGCCAAAGGATAGTAATGCGATGCACCCGTTTTCGCAGAAACATATTTTGCATCCCCGCCAGCACCAGCAATTTCAGTATCAAGCCAATATGTTGTGCCGCTTGTGGCATAAATCGAACTGTCTCTTGTATCATAAAATAAACGTTGTGAAACAGCGGAGGTTGTACGCGTTCCTTCCTGATCACTGATATAGCGCGAAGCATCACTATTTACATTTTCAATCTCATTGCGCTCAAGCCTATAACGAAGCGTTTGACGCCAATTATCGGATAAAGGATAGCCGAGGCGCACTCCACCACCGCTACGTTTTTGATCATACGAGCTTTCATCTTGTAAGTCGCGTATAGTGTGAAACATATCAAAGCCAGCAGATATATCACGCCCAAGGAAATATGGCTCGGTAAATGATAAATTAAACTCACTCTTCTTACCTGCAAGCGTCGTAGAAAGCATCAGATCTTGCCCTTTACCAAGCAAGTTACGCTCACGAATACTTACATCCGCCAACGGTCCATCCGTAGAAGAAAATCCCGCGCCAATAGAAAGCTCGCCCGTAGATTTTTCCTGAACGTCAATATCAATAACTGTTTTATCAGGGGCAGAGCCTTGCGATACATCAACATCTACCGTTTCAAAGAAATTCAGGTTTCTTACATTACGTTCAGACAGACTAAGCTTAGAGCGGTTAAAGGGGTCACCCTCAACAATTTGCATTTCACGGCGCAAAACTTTATCAAGCGTTCTTATATTGCCGTTAACATTTATGCGCTCAACAAAAACGCGCGGTGTCTCGCTTATCATAAATGCAACTATAATTGTTTTGTCATCACGATTTTTACGAATATCAGGACGCACATCCACAAAAGCATATTGCAGATCCCCAAGCTGATCCGTCATTTTCCCGACAGAGCGTTTTACCTCACCAAGGTCATACCAATCACCAGCATCAAATATTATCGAAGAGTTTAAGATCTCGGCATCAAAATGCTTTATGTCAGAGATTATTTCACTTCCCGATATTTTATAACGAGAGCCTTCCTCAACTGTCATTGTTATAAAAAAGCCGCTCTTGTCATTCGAAAGCTCTGCAACTGCCGATAATATTTTGAAATCAGCATAGCCTTGTGACAAATAATACTCTCTCAAAAGCTCTTGGTCATAGGAAAGACGATCAGCATCATAGCGGTCACTACTACTCATAAATCTAAGCCAAGATTTTTCCTTAGTCGTAATAACACTGCGCAGCTTAGCGTCACTATAATTTTCATTGCCAACAAATCTTATGCTTCTCACTTTAGTGATATCACCTTCATGTATTTCAAAAACAAGATTTACGCGATTTTGATCAAGGCGTATAACTTTAGGCTGTATTAGAATAGAAAACCGCCCCTGCCTCCTGTAAATTTGATATAAACGTGAAACATCTGATTGCACTTTTGCGCGGGTAAAAACTTGCCTTTGGCGCAATTGTACCTCGGAGAGTAGCTCTTCATCTTTTATTTTATCATTACCCTCAAAACTAATAATATTTATAACAGGATTTTCAATAACATGAACAAAGACCAAACCCTTTGATTGCTTAACCTTAACATCTGCAAATAACCCTGTGGAAAATAAGCTTTTCAACGCACGATCCGTTGCGGCATTATCGACATTATCACCGACTTTCAAATCCATATATGAAGCGATTGTTGATTCTTCAATTCTTTGTGCACCCGATATTTCTATCTTGGAAACTTTTTGCGCAGCCATCACTTCGGCTGAAAAAGCCATCGCTATAAAAATGACCGCAAAAGAAAACATGCATGATTTAAAAAGTGTAAAAAATTTCATACTAAACCTATTCATATATAAATTATAAAACTCAACACGGGTTCTATACCACTTTGAATCTATATTAGTAAACATGGAAATCAAACTGCTAACATTCACAACAACAATAATACCCACCAAAAATAACTTAATACAGACATGTTTTACATATACTTGCATCAAGGAAGGTAACTACATAAACGCTATTCAGTGGGCATTTCCATTATACTCACCTTATTTACGTATAAATTTAAAATATTATTGTCAAGATTTTTGGTCATAATTGCTTGTTATTTTTTGATAATTTGCGTCTTAAATTCACAATTGCTAGCCCCCCTCTTATTTTAAATTGAGATTACTATAACCCTCATGAGCAAAAAATTCTTCTATGTCCGTAAATGCCTTTTTAATATCCCTCAACATGTTTTCTCGCTCTATCGCTGTGGCATCATTAGGCATGGCTTCACCAGTTTCACATAGATCACGAAGGAAAGTTGCGCTCATATTTGCTGCGCCACCTTTCATTTTATGGCTAATCTCGCTCCACTCCAAGCTTGCATCATTGGATACACAGATTTTTTCCAACTTTTTTATACTCTCGCGCATTGAAGTTATAAACAAGTTTATACATTCAATTTCCATATCTCTGTCGCCTTCAGAAAAATTATGAATAAATGATATATCAATAGGCGGCAAAATTTCTTCAGAAGTTTTTTCTTTAACTTTAGTAATTTTCTTACCTTTTATTTTTTCAGGTAATATAAACCAGCGACTTAAACAATCAACCAGCTCCACCTTACTAACTGGCTTACTGATATAGTCATCCATACCATGATCCAGACATTTTTCTCTATCACCACGCATAACATTGGCCGTCATAGCAATAACAGGCACATGATTACCTGTCTTTTTTTCAATCCTGCGAAGAGCCTCGGTTGTGTCATAGCCATTTTTCTCAGGCATGTGACAATCCATAAGAACAAGGTCGTAATCTTTTTCTTTTAAAGCTTTCAGCGCTACAATACCATCTTCTGCTAAATCAGGATCATTAAACCCAATGCGAGTAAGTAGCTTCATAATAAACACCTGATTAAGCGGATGGTCTTCAGCAATAAGAACTTTGGCTTCGGTTGATTTTATGCGATTAGAAACCCTTTTCTTCTCTATCAGCTTATTGTTAATCACTTTTTCATCGTCAATTAACTTATCAGCAACCTTAAAAGGAATTTCAATCCAGAAAGTAGAGCCTTTACCAACTTTACTTTCGACGCCAACTTTTCCGCCCATCATTTCAACCAATTGTCTGGTAATGCTTAAACCTAACCCTGTACCGCCAAATTTTCGGGTAGTTGATAGGTCTGCCTGAGAGAATTTTTCAAAAATAAGATCTAGTTTATCTTTAGCTATGCCAATGCCTGTATCAGTGATTAAGCAAGAAATCATAACCTTATCGTTTTTGATGCTTTTATGCGAAACACTTAGATCAACCAAGCCATCCTCTGTATATTTTAGCGCATTACCAGCAAGGTTCATGAGAATACGCATAACCCGCGTTGAATCACCTTGAAGATAGGGAAAGTTATGTGTCTTGATATTAGCAGAAAAAGATATCCCTTTTTCACTCGCCATTGGCGCTAATATTTCATTTACAGATGATACAATTTTTTTCATATCAAAAGGAATTTCCTCAAGGGCAAAACCTCCTGCCTCAATCTTAGATAAATCAAGTATGTCATTGACTATCTCTAGCAAACTCTTTGACGATCTGTATACAGTGCTAAGCATGTCAACGGGATCATCCTCTGAATCTGCCTCTAACAAAAGGCCTGTTATACCAAGGATACTATTTAACGGCGTGCGTAATTCATGTGACATATTTGCCAAAAACTCTGATTTAGCATTGGCGGCTTCTTCCGCTCGTAAGGTTTCTTTCTTAAGCTGGTTTTCTCTGTCTTTTTGCTCTGTTATATCGCGTAAAAGCCCAATAAATACAGATTGTCCATCAATGCCAATTCCCGTGACACTTAAACTTAAAGGAAACTCTTCGCCACATTTTCTTAAGCCCATAACCTCAACATTTTTTCCTAAAATACATTCTTTGCCAGTACTTAAGTAT
>JAMONE010000125.1 GCA_027066695.1 Micavibrio sp.
GAAACGAGGCCGCAGTCGCGTCCTTAAATTACTATGCTTTTTAATACTCATACCATTATTCAGGCTCAGCCCTTATAAATAAGCACAATTCTGTTTTAAATAATATCCATTATTTGCTACAGTTAGGATAATGCTATAAATTGTTAACAAGGACTTAGCCTGTGAACCAAGAAAAACCAACCCCTGATGTAAAAAATAATTTACCAAGCACTGCGAAAAAGCTTGATGGTAAACTGAAAGAGACAGAAATTGGCGGCTTTGAAAATCGGTTAGAGCCAACACGTTATGGTGATTGGGAAGTTAATGGTCGTTGTTCAGATTTTTAAAAGAGTATTATATATGTTTAAAATAAAGAATATTTTGATTTACTTAACAATGTTAGTTTCATTCACTAGCTTTGAAAGTCAAGCTGGCGCAAAACCGCCGATATTAATAGAATTCTTCGGGCAAAATAGCTGCGCATCTGACACTGTTATTCAAGAAAGCCTTCAAAAAATAGTGCAGAGCAATGATAATGTTCATATTATTAATTGCCGCACACATACTAAAGGTTCTAAAGAAGTTAAGACATTTACGCTTCAATTTTGCACTAAGCGCAAAAGAGCATATGACCTTAAATTTGGTAATTTTAGCTTTAACACGCCCGCAGCTTTAGTCGTAAATGGCCGCTGGGATGCTAATTCTCAAGATATAAAGCCCGCCCTTAAACTTGGGCGCATGGATAATATTCAATCAATAGCGTTAAATTTACATGATAGAAGCATTGATATTTCTATACCCAAAATTGAATCAAAAATCGGGCATGGCGAAATACTTATCTATACTTACCTACCGACATTAGATGAAAAGGCCGTATTTATTGATTCTGATGTTTCTTTAACCGAGGAAATGAAAGAAAAAATCAATAAGAACAGAAGCGTCCCATTCGTTACTAAAGCTCGCACTGCGCCATTTTATTTCCGCCCTGTTCTTGCAACCGAGCGCGTAGGACATTGGAGCGGAAATGCCATAGATTTAACATTTTCTCTTAATGATATTACAAGCATGAGCGGCGCAAGCTACGCTAATCTTAGTTATATTGTTGTATTATATGAGGGAGATGAAATGGGTAATGTGCTTGCCGCTGGAGAACATGTATCTTTGAAAGAGTTCAATAATACGCTGCCCCATAATGAACCAAAAAATATTAAATTATTAACGCCAGATCCTAAAAATCGAATTCGATAACAATAGGAACATGGTCGCTGGGCTTTTCTAAATCGCGCATATCCATCAATATATCATGGGCAGATAGCTTTGATTTCAAGGCTTGCGTCACCCACATATGATCAAGCCTGCGGCCACGATTAGATTTGCGCCAATCACGATTTCTATATGACCACCAGCTATAGCATTTTTCATCCTCGGCAACAAAATGACGGCTGGTATCCACCCAATCGAGCGAGGCTTGCATATATTTAAGTTTTTCAACCTCAATAGGAGTATGCGAGACAACTTTTAAAAGCTGTTTATGTGACCAGACATCATGCTCCATAGGGGCAATGTTAAAATCGCCCACTACCATTAGCGGCTGCGCTGCGCTATAACCCTCTTTAAAGAAATCCGCCATTTCATCAACGAAATCCAGCTTATGGGCAAATTTTTCATTTATCGTGCGATCTGGCTCATCTCCTCCAGCAGGAATATATATATTATGCAGCTCCATTTGTGGAAATTTAACAGAGATATGGCGGCAATCATCCTTGCCCACGCGAGCATATCTTTGCTTATCCGTAAATGGAATGCGCGAGATAATAGCAACGCCGTTATAGCTTTTCATGCCATTGAAATGAACATGCTCATAGCCAGCCTCTTTTATCACATCAAGCGGAAAATGCTCATCAGGAGTTTTTGTCTCTTGCAGGCAAATAACGTCCAGATCAGATGATTTCATCACATCCAATAGCATAGGGCTGCGAAGACGCACCGAATTAATGTTCCATGTTGCAATGCGCATAATATTACCTCTCATAGTATTTTTCATTTTACACACGCTACGGCAAAATTATAGCCATATAAACGCTTTTTTAAACAAGTTTTGCGTAAACATTTTCTATAGTAGTTTATATTAAAAATAAGACAATAACGTCATTCCAGCGAAGGCTCACTACTGTCCGGTAGGGATGAAAGAATTGCTTTGTAAGTTAGTCTGAGCCTTGGTATGATTGACTTACAACTTCAATTTCAAACCCAAGGATCAGACATGTTTAACAATAACCG
>JAMONE010000126.1 GCA_027066695.1 Micavibrio sp.
TTGGATGCGCTCTAACTTCTCGCTAAGCACGTATTCGGGCGGCGTAGCGATCTCCACATTAGAGGCATATGCCGATATACCTTTTGTTGGATAACGCTCTTGCAGGAAGCTTTCAGTTACGTATATGACAGCGTCCGCATGGGCAACCATATATTGTGCGCGGCGGAATTTGAGCGGTGCGTAGATTTTGCTAAACAGGCTGCTTTTCGAAAATTCCTTGTTATAGGCACAGCCGCACATCTCAACCGCATAGGGCTTACCGCATTTGCGTGCAGCCTTTGCCGCCATCATACCAAATTCAACAGGCCCGCGGATAATAACCGCATCTGCGCGCTCTACCTGCTGTTTTATCCTTTTATACATATGCCTGTATTTTGTCAGATGCTTTATCGGAGAGTGAATATTAGGCAAAAGCACATGATCGACGTTATGGCCAGAAGATATATCCAAAATTCCAGTTTCATCAGGACGCAGCTTTTTCTTACGGCCAATTACTGTCATGCTCTCAAAATAAGGAAGGAAGCGTTGCTCCCACAATTTATAGGGGAAAGTGCCGTAACTTAGAATTGTTCCGTCACGCTTTTTGCAATAATATGTGTCATGACAAAACAAAATATGCATTTAACAACTCCAATAACGCTATTATTTTTGCGCTACTGTAAGCATATTTACATTATTTTAAAAGAGTTATTCTTCAAGGATTTCTTCTACTATTACCGCTTCGGCGTTTTCCTCTTCACCTGCGGCAGGCATAATATTTTGTAAATCTTCTGCCATATCATCCATTGCAATATCAGGGATTTCACTTTCTGGCGCAGTGTAATCGCCAAGGCCTTTAGGGGCTTGATTGTAGAAACGCGCACCAAAATCATCGGCCAAAGCAATATTCGGCAAAGCAATACCGAGTGTTACAGCTAATAATATTATTAAGATATGCATGTCATTTCCCTTCAGAGAATCACTTTATTGTTTTTCATTATAGAGTAATATCATTATTAACACAAATTTAACCCTTATGTCAAAATATGAATTTTCTATGTTGTGGCAATCGCAATAGAATTGCTATGATGTAATGCAGTAAATAATTTCATGAAATAGAAAAGTCAAACCTATGTCTGGTAATGGTGATAAAAATAACAATAACGATGATGATGGGCAAGAAGAGCATGGCCTAGTCCTTAAAACTCGTCCTAAAGCACAAAAGCCATCCATGTATAAGGTGCTTTTGCTGAATGATGATTATACGCCGATGGAATTTGTCGTCCATGTTTTGGAGAGTATTTTCAAGAAAAGCAGACAAGAAGCAACTGATATAATGCTGCATGTCCATAGGCGCGGCGTTGGTATTTGCGGAGTTTTCACATTTGAAGTCGCCGAAACCAAAGTCGCCCAAGTTATGGATTTCGCAGGCGCAAATGAACAACCGCTTCAATGTATTATGGAGAAGGAATAGATAATGTGATATTATCTAAAAAATATAAGTCTGAAAAATCTAGTCGTTAATATCTTTATTTGGGCAAGAAATGAGTGACGACTAGTATTTTAATACTTTAGGATACGAATGACGATGATCCAAATGAAGAGAGAAACGACGTAATGCTTTCAAAAAACCTAGAACAGACACTGCACCGCGCGCTGGCGATTGCCAATGACAAGCATCACGAATATGCAACGTTAGAGCATTTATTGCTTGCGCTTACGGCTGATCCTGACGCTATGGCGGTGCTGCGATCTTGCGGGATTGATTTGGATGAGCTGTCATCCTCGCTTTTGCAATATATTGAAAATGACCTAAGCTCGCTTATAAATACCAATATAGAAGAATCCAAGCCCACCAACGCTTTCCAGCGAGTACTTCAACGCGCAGCCATACATGTTCAATCCTCTGGCAGAGAAGAAGTTACGGGCGCAAATGTCTTGATTGCTCTATTTTCCGAGCGAGAGAGCCACGCGGTATATCTCTTGCAAGAGCGCGATATGACGCGCTTTGACGCGGTGAATTATATTTCCCACGGCATTGCAAAAGTATCATCCCAGAGTAAAACCGAAGCCCCTGCCCAAGGTGTAGAAGAAGAGCAAGAAGCCAAAGTCGGCAAAGAAGCTTTGGATGCATATTGCACAAATCTAAATGAAAAAGCCGAAGAGGGCGGGATTGATCCCCTAATAGGGCGTGAAAAAGAGGTTGAGCGCACGATACAAATCCTATGTCGTCGCTCTAAGAATAATCCGCTTTATGTTGGTGATCCCGGCGTTGGTAAAACCGCGATAGCAGAAGGGCTGGCGCGGCGCATTAATGATAAGGATGTTCCCGAAGTTCTACATGACGCGGTTATTTTCTCGCTTGATATGGGTGCATTATTGGCAGGAACACGTTATCGCGGGGATTTTGAGGAACGCCTTAAGGCCGTACTGGCCGAGCTTGAGAGCATCCCTGAGTCAATTTTATTTATTGATGAGATCCATACTATTATCGGCGCAGGAGCGACTAGCGGCGGGGCGATGGATGCTTCCAATCTTTTGAAGCCTGCTCTATCTAATGGTAAGCTGCGCTGCGTTGGCTCTACCACTTATAAAGAATATCGCACTCATTTTGAGAAAGACCGCGCCCTTGTTCGTCGTTTCCAAAAAATTGATGTGCCAGAGCCAAGCATTGAAGATACGGTAAAAATCCTGCAAGGCTTGCGCCCTTATTATGAAGAGCATCACAATATCAAATACACCAATAGCGCATTGCGCGCAGCCGTAGAGCTATCAGCGAAATATATTGGTGATCGCAAGCTTCCTGATAAAGCTATCGATATTATTGATGAGGTCGGCGCGGCGCAGATGCTTGTCACCGAGGATTTACGCAAAAAGACTATCGGTAAGAAAGACATCGAGGAGGTAATCGCCGTAATTGCGCGAATCCCCTCCACCAGTATCAATAAGAATGATCGCGAGGCATTGCAAAATCTTGAGCGTGACCTGAAAACTATGGTCTATGATCAAGATAAGGCTATTGACGAGCTATGTAATGCTATCAAGATGGCGCGGGCTGGCTTGCGTGATCCTGAAAAACCAATCGGCAGTTATCTGTTCTCAGGGCCTACGGGCGTTGGTAAAACTGAAGTTGCAAGGCAGCTTTCTAAATCGCTGGGCATTGAGCTTTTGCGCTTTGATATGTCGGAATATATGGAGCGTCATTCAGTCTCGCGCCTAATCGGTACGCCGCCTGGATATGTGGGTTTCGAGCAGGGCGGGCTTATGACAGACCAAGTCGATCAGCATCCGCATTGTGTATTGCTGCTAGATGAGATTGAAAAAGCGCATCCTGATTTGTTCAATATCTTGTTGCAAGTGATGGATTACGGTAAGCTCACCGATAATAACGGCAAGACCATAGATTTCCGCAATGTCATATTAATCATGACCACAAATGCGGGCGCGGCGGATATGGTAAAAACTCCGATTGGATTTGGTCGTGAAGTTGGCTCTATGGATTACGCGGATAGCGAGGCAATTACCAAGACTTTCACCCCTGAATTTAGAAATCGCCTTGATGCGATTGTGCCGTTCCAAAATCTATTACCTGCCACGGTTGAAAAAGTAGTTGATAAATTCGTGATACAGCTAGAAGCGCAGCTCTCAGATAAAAATGTAACAATCGAGCTTAGCAAAAAAGCACGAAAATATCTGGCGGAAGAAGGTTTTGATATCACCATGGGTGCGCGTCCATTAGGGCGGATTATTCAAAAGGAAATCAAACGCCCGCTGGCGGAGGAAATTCTATTCGGCAAGCTTGAAAAAGGCGGGCTAGCTATAATTGATTATGATGGCAAAGAGCTAAGCTTTAAATATGAGCGCGACAATGCCAAGCAACGCCGCAGGAAAGAAAAATCAAAGATTAAATAAGCTCAGTATATTGCGCCATTTTACTTGCGAAGCTTTGGGAATCGCATTACAAATAAGCTATGTCAGAAGAAAATAAACCCTACCGCGTTTTAGCGCGAAAATACCGCCCTCAAAATTTTGATGAGCTTGTTGGTCAAGATGCATTAGTGCGTACACTTAAAAATGCGATCACATCAGGGCGCATTGCTCATGCCTTTATGCTGACGGGAGTTCGCGGAGTTGGTAAGACTACGACGGCGAGAATCATCGCCAAAGCTCTTAATTATAAGGGCGCGGATGGTTTATCCGAGCCAACAACAGGCAATACAGATGATTGTCAATTATGCCGCGCAATATCCGAAGATCGCCACCCCGATGTCATCGAAATGGATGCGGCAAGCCGAACAGGCGTTGATGATATCCGCGAGATATTAGACGGCGTGCGTTATGCGCCAACCGAGGCGCGTTATAAAATATACGTAATTGACGAGGTGCATATGCTCTCGAAAAATGCGTTTAACGCTTTACTTAAAACACTGGAAGAGCCGCCCGAGCATGTGAAATTCATCTTTGCAACTACTGAAATCCGCAAAGTCCCTATTACCGTGCTTTCACGCTGTCAAAGATTTGATCTGCAACGCATTAATGTTGATTTACTTAGCAAGCATTACACAAAAATATGCGGCCTTGAGAATGTATCTGTCGAGGAAGAAGCCATTGCAATGATAGCGCGCGCATCCGATGGCTCTGTTCGTGATGGCTTAAGCTTATTGGATCAAGCGATGGCTCTGTCAGATAATAAAATCACAGCCGAGCAAGTCCAATCCATGTTGGGATTGGCTGATCGTGCGCAAAATCTTGATCTGCTGGAAAATGCTTTAGGCGGCGATATGCCAAGCGCACTAGGCCTTATGGATCATATTTATAAAAATGGGGGATCGCCTTCTGCCGTTATTCAAGATTTGCTCGACCTTACCCATTTACTTACAAAATTACGCGCCGTGCCTGATTTAACGGATATAAATCAAGTATTATCAGGAGATCAACTTGCCAGAGCGAAAGAGCTGTCCGCGAAAATATCTATGCCTAGTTTGGGTAAAACATGGCAAATCCTTCTTAAGGGTTTAAACGAAGTAAATTCTGCGCCTAACCCGCAAAACGCGGCCGAAATGGTGATTATTCGCCTTGCTTATGCGGCAAATTTACCTGATCCGTCTGATTTAATTAAGAAGCTAAAAAATAGCGATATTACGACAACGAGTGCTAGCAATGCTGGTTCTGCCACAGCGAAACCAACACCATCTACGCAAGTACATGCACAAGATTTCACCCCGCCGCCGCACGTCACCAGCGCTGTTAATAATGGCGGGCAAGAAACAATATCACGCGCTGCGCCAGAATTATCTGTCGTGCCTGACCCTGAAATTCCTGCGGTTATTAATACGCTTGAAGATATGATTGAGATGCTAAACGCGCATAAAGAAATTATGCTCGCCAGCCAGCTTTATAATTTCGCGCATTTAATTAAAATAGAGCAAGGACTTTTAGAATTTAGGCAAAATAATGCTGCTATGCCTGATTTATCACAGAAATTAACGCGCATACTTAAATCTATTACTGGTGATCACTGGATGGTTGCTATTGCTAAAACTGGCGGTGCGCCAACTTTGTCGGAGATTAACGAAGCAAAAGATTTACAAGAGCTTTCAGATGTGGCAAAAATGCCTATCGTTGATAATATTTTAAAGATATTCCCCGAGGCTCGTCTTACAAAAATACTAAAACAAAAACCTGAAACAAGTAATTAAAGGATAAAATATAATGATGGATTTTCAAAAAATGATGAAGCAAGCACAAGAAATGCAATTCAAATTGCAAGAAGTGCAGGAAAAACTTAAAGACATCGAAGTAGACGCAGAATCTGGTGGTGGCTTGGTTAAGGCTAGAATGTTATGCTCTGGTAAAATTATAAATATAGATATAGACGAATCGTTGATGGCTTCTGATAAAGAAACATTGGAAGATCTAATTATCGCGGCACTAAACAACGCCAATACTGCCAAAGAAGAACGCATCAAAAGCGAAACTAAAGCCATGATGGAAAGCCTCGGATTACCTGAAGATATGGCAGGCAAGTTACCATTTTAGACTTTTAATGAACACCCCCGCAGCGAGCGACGCGGCAATCTAGGTTGCTTCGCTCGCAATGACAAAACGCCCCAAGGGAGGGGGCATTTTTATATTCTCTCTGCACTCCCTCTTGCCTTCTGTAGTTTAAATATTTATTGATTACACAGACATACCGCATAATGATACGATCACAAAAAACAAAACTAAAAAACTCAAATTTATCGTACACCGCATACGAAATACGTAAAATACAGCGTTTATTTTACTATTATTTACCCCTTATTTACTTGAAAAATAACATAAAAATTCAAATAAAATCAAAACGATAATGTTTGTCATAATTTGATTTCTGTGTTCTCATAGAGATATAACCATATGCCGCAAGAATGCATATATAAAAATAAAAAGCACATAAGGTGGAAAAATGAACTTCTCAATTTCAAATAATAAGAAGCATGTCTTCATGTCAGCTCCTTTGATATGTTGCAAAAAGGCTGTTCTGCCAATCATTTCAATTTTTCTTATCTCTTCAATCAGTAGCGCGTGGTCATATGACGGCTATACGTTATCTGTTAATTATAATGTTTCACGTGAAACATTATATGAAATTCCCCTTCCCTCTTCTTCCGTGGTGAATCAGTGCAAATCTTTGCTCGAAATAACTCTTCGCACACCCCCAGATTTTTCTACGGATAGAAGCCAGCGCACGGCTGGTAAATTAACTGCACTAGGTATTATTTTAGGCGCTCGTTTTGCTCTTGAGCCCAAACATGATAATACCGAAATATTAACACCCTTACCAAAAAGAAATATTGCACTGGATAATAATAAAATCAAAACCAGCACTCGATCTGCTATTTCGATTGCTGCGTATCGTAAATGCCAGAAGGAATATATCTTGGGTAAGGTGGCGTATATAAATTAAGTGTAGAATACTTTAAATATATCTTTCATATATTGCTGGTCGCTTTGTTGCTTTATGCACAAGGCGGCCTTCTTTATGTGGTGGCATATTCTTGAAAAATCTATATAGTAGTTCCTCATAATAATGAGGTTTTTATACAATGAAATTTAAATTTGATATCGAATGTACACCCGAGGAAGCGCGCGCATTTATCGGCTTGCCAAATATTGCTCCTATGCAGGAAAGCCTCATGAAAGAGCTGGAAGAAAAGATGCAAGACAATATCCGCAACTTAAGTCCTGAGGAGATGGTAAAGACATGGATGCCTGCAACTATGCAAGGCTTTGGGCAAGGCATCGGCGAGATGCAAAAAATGTTTTGGTCGCAGATGGGCGTTAATACAGACGATAAGCCTGAAGAGAAATGAGCGATACCATATATGCATTGGCAAGTGCGCGCGGGCGAGCTGGAGTAGCAGTAATCCGCGTGTCTGGGAGCAGGGCACTTGACAGTCTGAAAATGCTGACAAACCTGCGTGAGGTGAAATATCGCCATGCCTGCTTGTTAGAGTTAAAGCATAATGTTTCACGTGAAACATTGGATAATGCGCTTGTGCTGGCCTTCAAATCCCCTAATAGCTATACTGGTGAAGATGTTGTTGAATATCACCTGCATGGCGGCATTGCCGTTATAGATGGCGTTATGGATGCGCTTAGCAATATCGATGGTCATCGAATGGCGCAAGCAGGGGAATTTACGCGCCGTGCTTTTGAGAACGGTAAAATGGATTTAACCGAGGCCGAGGCGATTGCCGATCTCATCCACGCCGAAACCGAGGCACAAAAATCACAAGCTCTATCTCAGATGAGCGGGTCGCTAGCGAATATATATAATGACTGGGCTGTGCGTTTGACAAAGATTTTGGCATATGTCGAGGCAGAGCTGGAATTTCCTGATGAGGATTTGCCAGACGAGATATTACCACGAATTACTCCGCAGATAGATGCTCTTAAAGCTGAAATAGATGCTCACCTTAATGATAATCGCAGGGGCGAGCGGCTGCGCAATGGTATTCATGTTGCAATTATCGGCGCACCAAATGCTGGAAAATCCAGCCTTGTAAATGCATTGGTGCAGCGCGATGTGGCGATTGTCTCCAGCGTCGCAGGGACTACGCGCGATGTGATAGAGGCGCATCTTGATATTGGTGGCTATCCTGTTATTCTCTCGGATACCGCAGGTCTGCGTCCCGATCAAATCGATGATAATAATGCGCAAGACATAATCGAATCCGAAGGAATCCGCCGCGCTCTGAAAATCGCTAATGATGCAGATATTCGCGTTATTTTATATGACGGCACAAGCAAGGAGCTTGATAAGCACAGCCTTGCGTTGGAAGAACATGAAAATACTATAACACTTATAAACAAGTCAGATCAAGAGGTTAAGCTTCAACACCCATCCAATCCATTAAGGATATCTGTTACAAAAAATGACAATATATCGGAGTTTTTAGAAGAGCTTACGGCAATGATAGATGCTTTAATTGGCAAAAAAAGTGAAGCTCCTGCACTTACACGCAAACGCCATCGCGAAGCTTTGCTTGATTGTAATTGCTCGCTCGATAGATGCCTGAACGCGCCGCTGCCCGAACTTACAGCCGAGGATTTACGCTTGGCCGTGCGCCATTTGGGAAGAATTACTGGCAGGGTAGATGTCGAAGATTTACTGGATGTGGTGTTCCGTGATTTTTGTATCGGGAAGTAGTAAACTTACATATTTGGTAAAAATCCATTAATTTGTTCATCAACTATTCCTTCAATCTCTGCAAATTCCTGCAATAAATCTTTGCAAATACTCTCTATAAGGTCTTGATCAGGATAGGTTTTGATATCGCTATCTTGCTGATTGGCAAGAGCGTTAACGTCTTGACGGTATAATCTATATGCTTCGTCAGGTTCGCATATATCCAAAACTCTGCGGATAGCATAAAATGGCAAGGGAAGCGAATAATGCATGCCTGTAAATAAACCCCCCGCCTCTTCATAACTGTTGCCATGAAGATTGCTGGCAGTGGCTAACGCTGCAAATTCTTCGCTAACGTCGTCACCATATCTGTCTTTAATTTCTGATAGCAGTAGCTCTTTGCCCGAGGAATCGTCTAAATCAGCAAAAATATTATTAATCACATTGTCACCTGTTTATTTTATATAATTCAAGGAAAGACCATAATTCTTTTCTGGATAATTATGCAAGAAAAATGTATAAGATGCGGTAAGTTTTTTTAAGATAAAGTCGTTATGAGAAAAGATTTTGACGTTATTATTGTTGGAGCAGGGCATGCAGGTTGTGAAGCCGCCGCCGCCGCTGCGCGCATGGGCGCGAAAACTGCGTTGCTAACCCATAGGCTTGATACTATTGGCGCGATGTCGTGCAATCCTGCGATTGGCGGGCTTGGCAAGGGGCATCTTGTACGCGAGATAGATGCGCTGGACGGGGTTATGGCGCGGGTTATTGATCGCTCTGGCATACAATTTCGCATTCTTAATGCCTCCAAAGGCCCTGCTGTGCGAGGTCCTCGCGCACAAGCTGATCGCAAGTTATATCTTGAGGCTATGCAGGATATACTCGGAAATTATCCCAATCTTACTTTGATCGAGGGCGAGGCCGATGACTTAATTTTGGGCGAAGATAACGCAATATGTGGCTTGAAGACTTCGAATGGTGATGAGTATAGCTGCCATAATATTATTTTAACTACGGGGACTTTCCTTGATGGCGTTATTCATCGCGGCGAAGAAATTAAGCCCGCAGGCCGTGTCGGCGAAGCACCATCAATTGGGCTGGCGCAAACTTTAAAGCGGCTTAACTTCCCCCTTGGACGGCTGAAAACGGGAACTCCAGCGCGTCTTGACGGGCGAACAATTAACTGGGATATCCTTGATGAGCAGCAAGGCGATGAAAAGCCCGTGCCATTTTCTTATATGAATGATGAGATAAAAGTGCCGCAAATTTCATGCTATATTACTCATACCAATGAGAAAACCCATCAGATAATTAAAGATAATTTAGATCGCTCGCCGATGTATTCAGGGCAGATAAAGTCAACTGGCCCGCGCTATTGCCCGTCTATCGAGGATAAGGTTAATCGCTTTGCCGATAAATCGCGCCATCAGATATTTTTAGAGCCTGAGGGGCTGGACGATCATACAGTTTACCCCAATGGCATTTCAACTTCGCTGCCTATTGATGTGCAAGATGCGTTTATTCACTCTATCAAAGGGTTAGAGGATGTTGATGTGATAGAGTGGGGATATGCTATTGAATATGATTATATTGATCCGCGCGATCTAAAGAAAACACTGGAATCTAAACGGGTTAGCGGACTGTTCTTCGCAGGTCAGATTAACGGCACAACAGGATATGAGGAAGCCGCCGCGCAAGGGTTAATGGCTGGCATTAATGCGGCAAAGCAATCTTGCGCTCTAAATAACAATGTTTCACGTGAAACATCCGAGGTCTTTATACTTGATAGAACCGAGGCATATATAGGCGTGCTGATTGACGATCTAACCACTAGAGGTGCGCCAGAGCCATATAGAATGTTTACCAGCCGCGCGGAATATCGCCTGCGCTTGCGTAGTGATAATGCCGATCAACGCCTTAGCGATAAGGGAATTGATATAGGCTGCGTCGTGCAAAAACGCGCCGCTATTTGGCAGAAAAAAGCTGAAAACCTAAGATATGCGCGGGAATTGGCAAAGCAATCACAAGCAACGCCAAGTGAGCTAGAAGCAAAAGGCGTACGTGTAAATAAAGACGGGGTAAAGCGCAGCGTCGCA
>JAMONE010000127.1 GCA_027066695.1 Micavibrio sp.
TAACCAAATCGTAATATGGGTTTTGCTCTAATATATCAATAACTTGATAGAAGTCTTTAGCCAAAGCAATTGTTGAAAGAGGATCAGATCGTTCAATATACTGAACCAACGCATCTCTGAATAATATATGATCATCTGCAATTAGCAATTTCATAAAAACACTCCAAAAAGAACGTAAGTAAGCATGACTAAGCTTATAACCTAAAGGCTATAATATCATGCCTTTATTTGTCTTGTATAGCAACATGGATTTTTTCTCTAGGTTGCCTCTGTATTCCCTTAAGCCTTAATCTATAGGTATGAGTTCCCTCCATAACGCGCTGAACATAGTTTCTTGTTTCGTAAATGGGAATAAGCTCTATCCAATCAATTAAATTCACCTCACCTTTACGTGGATCTCCATATAATTTAAGCCATGAATTAACCCTGCCTGGGCCAGCATTATAAGCCGCGATTGCCAAAGGATAGCTACCGTCATAACGCTTTATCATTTGCGCGATATAATTTGAGCCTATAAGGATATTGTAAGATGGTTTAGAGGTTAGCCAAGATTTCTTGTATCCTACATTTAGCTTTTTCGATACACCGCTGGCTGTTTTTGGCATAACTTGCATTAAGCCACGCGCACCAGCAGGACTTTTAGCCTTCGGATCAAACATGCTTTCTTGACGAATCAGAGCATGAATAAGCGCCCACTCTACGTAATCTACATCAGAAAGATGCTTGGTAATCGTTGGATAAGCTTGTTTTGTTAAAAATAACCCCTTACGCGTAGCTTTTTTAGTTACCTTCACCGCGGCATAAGAATCCCCTTTTTCTGCAAACATTTCTGCGGCAAATAAATACGCTTTGGGCGTTCCCTCATTTTTTAAAAACGCATAAATAAAGTTTTCAGCGCTTTTGCCCATACCCGCTTCATCAAATAAAATAGATGCCTGAACTAATTCATTACGCCTATAATTACGACGATCAGATCTAAATAATTTTGGCAAACGGCTTTTTGATAATCGCACTTTACGTGACAATGCCTCCTGCGCAAGTTGCCCATAAAACACAGTTTGGAAAGAGCCTGCCTTTTTATACCAGTCTTTTGATAGATCAAATTGACGTAAATCATACGCCGCGCGCCCAGCCCAATACGCCGCGCGAGCCTTGCTCACAGGTGTTTTAACTTTTTGATGCATAGCACTAAAGCGCATTAAAGCTTGCGCTGGTCTATCCATAAATCTTAAAGCCAGCCACCCAGTAAGCCATTCAGCCTGCGCATATGCAAAGCCATCTTTTTGAATATGGTTTTCAGCTAAATTATAAGCTTGTTTATATTCTCCTTTTTCAAGAAGACGGCGAATCATTATATGACGCTCTCGCCACCAATCCTTTGGATTTAAAACTAACGCTCCATCTGGTGAATTTCTTAATATTTCAAGCGCACCACTGTTTAAATTGCGCTCTCTACGCCATTTCAACCTTTCATATAAAAGCCCTGCATTATCTTGCAAATATGTCGGGACTTTTTCTATTAATGCATCCAGCCCACTATTCTTATTCTTTGCCAAAGCAATGCGCGCATGCGCTAAATCCTTATAACCGCGCCCCAAAACCCCTGCTATCGCAATTGCATTATCATAGTCCCGTTTTAAAAGCAGCGCATCAAAACGCTTTGCATGAGCATTAACAGTTAAAAAATTACCATATTTCTTAAAAATTACGCGCTGTTGGCTTCGTGAAATTAATGTATCTGCCCACCAATCAGCCAAAAACAACCGCGCCCTATCCCTTTTTCCATCAATAATCATAGCATCCATATAGCGTCCCATGCCGTAAGGTGTTTTGGGAGGGAAGTCATCATACCATGCCATAACCTCTGCATTTGACAGTGTTTCGGGCATAACACCTTCCGCGCGTAGCTTCATTTTCGAGATATTAGGCCATTCAGAATTTTGGCGAATAAAATGAGACAAGCGAACAAAAAGCCGATTTGTCCATTCTGGTTTATCCTTGTTTGTTAACAGCAGCCAGTAATAAAGCTTTGCAGCCAAAGGGTCTTTGCTTTGTGCTATTTTTACGCGCGCGCGATCCCATTCATTTTTATTTATATGTTTTAGAGCCTCTATAGTCAGGTGCTTTGCCATAGAGCTTTGCAAGCGGTTTATCGGACTTTCATTAGCCATTATTTGGCTTGGGAGCAATAAAATCAATAAAGCGGCAATAAAAACAACGCCGTACTTGCCAAAAACACTATGGCGCGATAGATTAAAGCCCCTTTTAAGGAAACAAAAAAAGAAAGTATAGCTATGTTTCATGGTTCTATTACAGCCCTTATCACGCCATTCAAAAATGGCGAAATCGACTGGAATGCGTTCGAAAATCTTGTAGAATGGCAAATTGAAAAAGGCACGCATGCATTAGTTCCCTGTGGTACAACTGGGGAATCCCCAACATTATCTCATGACGAGCATATGGCCATTGTGAAACGCACAGCGGATGTGGTCAAGGGAAGAATTCCAGTTATTGCAGGAAGTGGATCAAATTCCACAAGAGAAGCAATAAAGCTTACATCTTATGCCAAAAATGCGGGCGCAAACGCAGCCTTAATAGTTACTCCCTATTATAACAAACCTACGCAAGCAGGCCTATATGAACATTTCCGCGCTATTCATGATGAGGTAGATATACCTATTATAATTTATAATATTCCAGGGCGTTGCGTTGTTGATATGAGTATAGAGACCATGGCTCGCCTTGCTAAACTGCCAAATATTGTTGGGGTTAAAGATGCTACGGGGGATTTAACCCGACCGTTATATACCCGCAATATTATTGGTGAAGATTTCTGCCAGCTATCTGGCGATGATGCAACAACAGCGGCGTTTTTGGCGCAAGGCGGAGTTGGAAGCATTTCCGTTGTGTCAAATATTGCGCCCGAAGAATGTGCAAATATGCATAATGCTTGGGTAGAGGGTGATCGCGAAACATTCGAAGAATTACGTGATAAGCTAGCTCTTCTTGCTCGTGATTTATTCTGTGAGAGCAACCCCGCCCCCGCAAAATACGCCGCAAGCCTTCTAGGTATTTGCAGCGATGAAGTCCGCAGGCCTCTTCTTCGCGCTTCGGATGATGCTCGTACAAAAGTTGAGGCGGCACTTGATTTTGCTGGTATAGCTTATGGCTAAAAAGGTTAAAAAATCAGGCATGATATCCACAGATCAAACTGTTGCCGAGAATAAAAAAGCACGCTTTGACTACGAAATTCTCGATAGTTTCGAAGCAGGAATTATGCTTAAGGGAACAGAGGTTAAATCGCTGCGCCTTGGGCAATGCTCTATCAAGGAGTCTTATGTTGGCACAAAAGATGGTGAAATCTGGATTTTTAATCTTAATATCTCCGAATATTCACAAGCTCCGGAACATCTGCAACACCACACCACGCGCCCGCGTAAATTGCTCCTCCATAAACGGGAAATCGGTAAGATTATGGGCGCGATTGCCAAACAAGGCATGACCATGGTTGCCACCAAAATATATTTCAACAAACATGGTAAAGTGAAGCTTGAAATTGCTCTGGCCAAGGGTAAAAAACAACATGATAAACGCCAAACCGAGAAAAAACGCGATTGGGGAAAGCAAAAACAACGGCTTTTAAAATCGCGGGATTAGCATTGCTAAACTTAACACTTGTTTTATCATGATATGTGAAACTATTAAGCATCAAATAAGGGGCAGAGACTATGACAAAAAGATCAGCAGGTGAACATTGAAGTTCCAGATTATATATTGGATTTGATCCCTATTGAAGCAGGCAGATATACTCGGGAAGAGAACGTAAAATTTTTCGCAACTAACCCCGAGATAGAACCTAGTGAAATCCTTAAAAAATCTACGCATCATTTATGCCATTTTGAAGAACGCCGAGAGTTGCATAGAAAAATATTAGAAGCTTCAGTTGCTCATCTTGGTAGTGACATACCCGATGGCAAGGCTAAATGCATACACCACCCGTCATTGTACGACCTTGTTAGTGCAATCTATTGCCCATATTTTGGATAGCACGGACAAGCCGTGTAATGACGGGGTGAGACAAGTCGTGTATGGCATAAAACAGCACCTACCCAACGCTTCCCTCAAGGCTTATAGCCACCAACTTTTGCGCCTCTACTGCAAATTCCATGGGGAGGTGCTGCATTACTTCGCGGGCGAAGCCGTTTACTATAAGGCCGATGGCCTCTTCCTCGCTTAAGCCGCGCTGCATACAGTAAAATAGATGTTCTTCCGAGATTTTAGATGTGGTTGCCTCATGCCCAAGGCTTGCCGTTTTGTTACGGCTTTCGATATATGGAACAGTATGTGCGCTACATTTATCACCAATCAAAAGCGAATCACACACGGTGAAATTCTTTGCGCCATCGGCTTTTGGCATAACTTTAACAAGTCCTCGATAAGTACTGCTACTCTTACCCGCACTAATGCCTTTCGAGATTATGCGCGAGCTTGTATTTTTACCGATATGGATCATTTTAGTGCCTGTATCGGCTTGTTGATGGCCGTTTGTGATGGCTACGGAATAAAACTCGCCTACGCTATTATCGCCCTTTAATATGCAAGATGGATATTTCCACGTGATAGCCGATCCAGTCTCAACTTGCGTCCAGCTAATCTTGGAATTACGACCCTCGCAAATACCGCGCTTAGTTACGAAATTATATATCCCGCCCTTACCCGTTTCAGGATCACCAGGATACCAGTTTTGCACAGTGGAATATTTGATCTCCGCGTCCTCATGAGCTATCAGCTCAACAATAGCAGCGTGGAGCTGGTTCTCATCACGCGCAGGCGCGGTGCAGCCCTCCAGATATGATACGTACGAGCCTTTATCCGCGATAATCAGGGTGCGTTCAAACTGCCCCGTATTAAGCTCATTAATGCGGAAATAAGTCGATAGCTCCATCGGACAGCGCGTATTTGGCGGGATATAGACAAAACTGCCATCAGTGAATACTGCCGAATTCAGGCAAGCATGTTTATTATCCGAATATGGCACTACAGAGCCGAGATATTTCTTAGCTAGCTCCTGATGATCCCTGATAGCTTCGGATATAGAGCAAAATATAACGCCATGCTTTCTCAGCTCATCCTTAAAAGTAGTGGCAACAGATACCGAATCAAATACCGCGTCCACTGCAATAGGAGTGCGCTTTTTCACGCCTGCAAGCATCTCTTGCTCTATCAAGGGAATGCCGAGTTTTTGGTAGGTTTCGAGAATGGCAGGGTCAATATCATCAAGGCTTTCGGGCGCGTCCTCCATAGATTTCGGCGCGGCGTAGTAATAGGAATTCTGATAATCAATCGGGGTAATATCAAGCTTAGCCCACTCAGGCTCAGGCATTTTCTGCCAATGCTCGTAAGCTTTTAAGCGGCGTTCAAGCATCCAGCTAGGCTCATCTTTTTTGGCAGAGATAAAGCGGATAATGTCTTCGGATAAGCCTTTAGGTGCTTTTTCTGCCTCAATATCCGTGACAAAGCCTGCCTCATATTCACCGCTAAGCTCTTCTACTTGCTCAATAGTTTCTTCTGTTGCAACCATTTATATATTCCAAGCCCTATATAATTAAGAAAATATTTCTTTCTTATCGCATATTAATTTGATACGTTAAACAACTTTGCGACAATAGGGTAAACTAAATGACAAAGCTATATATTCCTGTTTTTTCTCTAACACTTATATTAAGCGCATCGCTTCTCTTCTCAGTTCAGCCAATGTTCTCAAAAATGATATTACCCCTCCTTGGTGGAACGCCACAGGTTTGGAATACTGCAATGCTGTTTTTCCAAGTATGTTTACTAGCGGGATATGGATATGCTCATGCCACAACTCGCTTTTTAAATGTTAAAGTACAGTCTGTAATTCATATAATCTTATTATTCGCAGTTTTATTTGTCTTACCTTTCGGTATTCCTGAAGGATGGCTACCTGATGAAACAAAAGACCCTACAATATGGCAACTTTACCTTATGACCATAACAATAGGCGCACCATTCTTTGTTTTAGCAGCCTCCGCACCAATGCTGCAACGCTGGTTCACTAACACAAGCCACCCTGATGCCGATAACCCTTACTTCTTATACGGAGCAAGTAACTTAGGATCTATGGCATCTTTATTAGCTTACCCAACAATAATTGAGCCAATGTTAAATCTAAGCGGTCAATCTAATGCATGGATGTATGGGTTTTTTGCTCTTTTCACACTGGTCATATTATCTGCAATAATCATATGGAATGACACAGAAAATAAATCAGATAAAACCAAAAAAATTAAAGAGCATATACCCTCCGTTACAAATAAGCAGCGGTTGTTATGGCTGTTTTTATCGTTTGTTCCATCATCACTTATGCTTGGCGTGACAACTGCAATTACTACTGATATAGCATCTGCTCCATTGCTATGGATTATGCCACTTGCTCTGTACGTATCTACATTCATAATCGCCTTTGCAAGAAAACCAATAATAAGCATTCCTCAAGCAAGACTAATGTTTGATGTCTTATTTATTTCTGTAATATCATTAGTAGTACTGACTAACGATACGTACATGAACCCCTTCTTCTTAATAGGGATTTATCTTGCATTATTCTTTTCTGCTGCAACATTATGCCATTTAAAGCTCGTACACTTAAAGCCTCATAATAAACACCTGACAGAATTCTATCTTTTCATGTCTGCTGGTGGTGCATTGGGTGGCGTATTTAATGCAATTATAGCACCTCAATTACTTATTTTGCCTATTGAATTTGCTATTGCAGTCGCCCTAGTCATAGTAGCACGATTCATGACATCGCCATCAAAAGCAGTTTCACTAGAGACAATATTCTTATCTGTAATAAGGAGCTTTATAGCCAAAAAAGAAGATAGAAAAAATAATAACTTTAAGGTTGAACAAATACTTATAATGGCTCTGCTTATTTTATTTATTTTCAATAAAGTACTTCCTGATGCCACATATTTTATTGCTGGCCTTATTACTCTAACCTTATTATTCTTACGGAAAACTCGAATAACATTCGCAGTAGTATCTCTAATTTTATTATCAATATTCCCCTTACGGAGCAACATATACTCAGGAGATAACATTATTTATCAGAGCCGTAATTTCTTTGGTGTTATACGAATAATTGATAAAGAAAACCAACGGATATTAATGCACGGCACTACAAATCATGGCATGCAGATAAAAACGGAGGGCAAGTTAGCTCTTGAAAAAATATCGTACTATTCAAAATACAGCCCCATATTTGATGTTATGTCATATTATGACTTACATGGTGAGGATAATCAAAAAATCGCTGTCCTTGGCCTAGGTATTGGAATTATGTCTTGCTTCCAAAAAGATGGACGCTCCTATGACTTTTATGAAATAGATCCAGAAATAATGCATCTAGCAGAAAATAAAGAATATTTCACATTCCTCTCAGATTGCGGAAGCCCATATAAAACAATACTTGGCGATGCTAGAATAAAAATAAAAGAACAACCAAATAAAGGATATGATCTAGTACTAACTGATGCATTTAGTTCTGATAACATACCAATTCATTTACTTACAAAAGAAGCTATATCATCGTATTTAAGTAAAACATCAGATGAAGGAGCGGTTGTTTTGCACATATCAAATAGATATTTAGACCTTGAGCCGATATTAACAAAAACAGCATCAGAATTAGGGTATGAACTACTAGGACACGCAAAATATCCACCTAAATCGCTGAATAAAGAGGAACACCAATATTTTCCATCGCATCATGTAATATTAACAAAATCAGAGAAAATGAAAAGTTTCTTGCGCGATAGAAACTGGACCAATGGAATGACTAATCCTAAAGCAAAATCATGGACGGACAGCTATTCCAATATAATTGCAGCATTCGGCTCAAAAATCACGACAATGCGCCTAAAGGAAGATATAAAAAGACATAAAGCACAACCATAAAATCACTTAGTTGCATTAAAAATTATGTCTTTATTCTTATCTTGTGCATCATCTAAATGCCAACTATTTCGCGCTAAAAACACAGGGTCGCCGTCATGATCTTTGGCGATAGCAGCTTGATTTGTATCAATAAATTTCTTTAATTTAGAAGTATCGTCACAGGCCAGCCAACGCGCGGTATAAAGGCTCGTTGCTTCGAATTTAACAGGGATATTATATTCGCTTCGAATACGATCGCGCAGCACTTCAAATTGCAATGGCCCGACAACGCCAACCACCCAATCGGGGTCTGAATATGGCTTAAATACGCGCGCTGCGCCCTCTTCGGCTAGTTGCTCTAAAGCTTTACCTAGATGCTTGGCCTTAAGCGGGTCTTCAGCTCGGGCGCGTTGCATATATTCAGGGGCAAAGCTTGGAATTTCGGTGAAAGCCAGCTCCTCGCCCTCGGTTAGAGCGTCGCCAATACGTAAATTCCCATGGTTGGGCAGCCCGATAATATCGCCCGCAAAAGCTTCTTCTGCAACTTCACGATCTTGCGCCAAAAATAATTGCGGCGAGTGAATGGTTATCATCTTGCCCGAACGGATATGTTTAAGCTTCATGCCTTTGCGGAATCTTCCCGAACATATACGAGTAAATGCAATGCGATCTCTATGTTTAGGATCCATATTTGCCTGAATTTTAAACACAAAGGCTGTGACTTTGGTTTCATCGGGATTAATATCACGGCTTTGCGTAGGTTGAGGCCTTGGTGAGGGAGCGAACTCGGATAGTCCTTCCAAAAGCTCTCGCACACCGAAATTATTCACTGCACTACCGAAAAACACGGGTGTCATACCGCCAGCAAGGAAAGTTTCAATATCGAATTTGGGGAATACCCCGCGTACCATTTCTACTTCTTCACGCAATTGCATTGCTTGCTGCGGCGGGAGAAGTTCATCAATTTTCGGATCATCAAGCCCCGAGCATTCTATAGATTCGGACATAGCCTCGCCCTTAGAGCGATCAAACAGCACGAGCTTATCCTCAAGCAAGTTATAACAGCCCTTAAAATCTCTGCCCATACCGATAGGCCAGCTAGCGGGCACAATTTCAAGGGCGAGCTTTTGCTCAATCTCGTCAAGTAAATCAAACGGATCTTGCCCGTCTCTATCCATTTTATTGATAAAGGTAATGATAGGAATATCGCGCAGGCGACAAACTTCGAATAATTTCAGGGTTTGAGTCTCTATGCCCTTGGCACAATCCAACACCATAATCGCGCTGTCCACAGCCGTGAGCGTACGGTAAGTATCCTCAGAAAAATCCTCATGCCCCGGAGTATCAAGCAGATTATAAGTAATGCCCTTATTCACAAAAGTCATCACGGAAGATGCCACAGAAATTCCGCGTTCCTGCTCAACCTTCATCCAATCACTTCGCGCACGCCTACGATCTCCCTTGGCTTTAACCATGCCAGCCATTTGAATAGCGCCACCAAATAACAGCAGCTTTTCAGTTAGCGTGGTTTTACCAGCATCAGGATGCGAGATAATGCCGAATGTACGGCGTTTTTTAATTGTGTCTTTTAGCATATTTCTTCAGCCAACTTACCCATTCCTTTTATATAATGGAATATATTTTTGATTTATTAATTTATTCATTTTTTTAATTACTACCGAAACAAGCACACGGTGGAACGGCTTTACAAAAAACATGTATATAGTGCCAAACCTATTATTAATATTTACAATTGTTGATATCACCAATACATTTTCATTTTCATTTTCATTTTCAACCATAAAAGATATTCTAAAATCCAAATGATTATCATCCTCGCCAATTACTGCTTCAGTTGGGTTTATAGAATACAAGTTAAATACGCCAAACCGTTGACCAACCACAAATGGAGGGCAAACATCATTTTCATCCACAAGCCCAACTTTTAGCCCAAAACGTTTTACAATTGTATTCCTAACATGTAATAAATATTTCACCCAAAAAGGAAAAGAATGAAAGAATGCAACGACTAGCTCCCAACTTTGAACATCTTTCCTATTACATATAATTTTTACAGAATCCTTATATGAAGCGTTTACTGAATTCTTATATAAAATTGAACAGGCAGGAATCGAATTAAATATTTTCAAACTGCCCCCTACTGCTATAATGAAGCAACAATTTTTCAGTTAGCGTGGTTTTACCAGCATCAGGATGCGAGATAATGCCGAATGTACGGCGTTTTTTTATTGTGTCTTGTAAAGCACTCATAGCTAGTGTTTCTACAAAAATTTGGAGCAAAATACAAACCTAATTTACTATTTGCTTGCATAATATTTATTCTATAGTGGTTTTTATTAACAATAGTACATATTGTCATCTCGAACATGAAATGGGGAGATCTTAAATGCTGTAATTTGCTAAAATTTTTCCTCTTACTACATAATCGTTCGAAATGACACCGCTTTATTCTCACCCTATACGAGCACTTCAGTAATAGAAATTACTAGGCACTGTTAGCTAATTATTGGGCGTAGCATGATTTTTATAGAAGCTAGAGCAATAAAAGCCAAAAACACATGATCATGTTTATCATATCTCATTGCTAATCTTTTGTTTTCTTTGAGTTTTC
>JAMONE010000128.1 GCA_027066695.1 Micavibrio sp.
GCATTCTTTTGGCTGTCGTGTTGGTTTGCAAATTGCAGCTAAACATCCCCAAGCCATAAGCTCTATGTGCCTTATTTCAGGAGCAGGGTTAAAGCGCAAACGCCCGATGCATAAGCAAATATATTTCTACTTACGAATCAAAATATTCAAGCTATTAAGGGAAATTACCCCCGCAGGGCCATTTAAAGACAAACTTATGAGCGCATTTGGCAGCGCAGATTACAAAAATGCAGGCGCAATGCGCAAAGTTTTTATCCGCGTGGTAAACGAAGATTTAAGCGAGCAAGCCCAAAATATAGAATGCCCTGTTACACTTATATATGGCAAAAATGATACTGACACTCCGCCAGAATTCGGAAAGAGATTTTCGCACTTGATTAAAGGCTCTAAATTATTTCTACTAGATGGACAAGATCATTATTCAGTGCTGCAAAATGGTCGACATCAAGTTATAAAGCTATTGGCCGATTTTATAAAAGAGAACACGTAAAACCATGATTGAGATAATCGCTATACAAACCGTCACCATAATTGCGTTTATTGCCTTTGCGGGCAAGCGTTTGATGAATTACCTGCACTCATTGCAACAAGAAGATTACGATAATGCCCGCCTTGGTGGCTGGATCATGCATAATAAAGTTTTTGATACGCGCGTTAGCTTTCTTTTGCTTATAATTGCCAGCCTTTCTCTTTTCACATCTATTAGCGTATTTATCATAAGTAGCGGTATTTTCCTGATATTTATTTTCGCCGCATATTTCGAGAAAGATCCGCGTAAGCACTCTAAAAAAGCTTTGGTTCTAACTAAACGCGCTAGCCGAATATTAATTGCATCGATTGCCTATTCATCACTATTTTCAATTATTTGCGCATATTTCCTATCGCCCATACTATGGATTGCTATGGTGCAGCTTATACCGCTTATGCTTATAATAGGCAATGCATCACTTGCCCCTAAAGAATCCGCAATTCAAAAGAAATTCTATAACGAAGCAAGAGCCAAATTAGAGGAAATTAACCCGATAATTATCGGTATTACAGGCTCATATGGTAAGACTTCGGTAAAGCATATTTTGGGGCATGTGTTAAAGAACTCTGCGCCTACTCTTATGACACCGGGTAGTGTAAATACGCTTATGGGCATTACCCGCATTATCAGAGAGCAGCTAAACCCGAATCATAAATATTTTATTGTCGAGATGGGCGCATATGGCGAAGGATCTATTGCTTCACTTTGTGAGTTAACGCCGCCCAATTTTGGAATTATAACGTCTATTGGTCATGCGCATTACGAGCGTTTCAAATCCCTAGAAGCCGTGGTTAAAGCCAAATATGAGCTAGCCGAATCTGTAATCAGGCAGCATGGAAAGATGATTGTTCATGAAAAAACCCTAAAATTTGAGCATTCCCGCAACATCCGCCATAAAGCAATGGATAGTTTTGTTGCATGTGGAGAACCTCATAACCCGACAAAAAAACCAAAAAACGGGCAAGAGTTCAGCTATTTAGCTCCTGATGATCTCAAAATACTCTCTATTGAGCAAACACCTAAGGGGCTTTGTGTTAATATCAAATTCAGGGATGAAAAATACACATTACGTGCACCCCTTTATGGAATACATCACGGACATAACATTGCCCTTGCTTTTGCTTGTGCTATTACACTTGGAATGGACGCAAAAGACATCAAAACCGCGCTGGCCTCTACTCCGCAAATTAATCACCGCTTAGAGGTTAAGAGGCAAGTTGATAAAACAACTATTATTGATGATGCTTATAACTCTAATCCGCCGGGGTTTCGCTCTGCTCTGCATGTTCTAGGTGTATTAAGCAAAGATGCAGGAAGAGCTATACTTATTACTCCCGGTATTGTAGAGCTTGGCGCAGCGCATAATGATGTTCACAAAACGCTAGGCATATTAGCCGCAGAAATCTGTGATATTGTGATTGTTATAAACCCCAATAGAATCCCTACATTTATAGAAGGGTTTCATAGCAAAAACGCCGAACAGCATGGTAAAATCATTAAAGAATTTGATCATTTCGAGGATGCGCAGGAATGGATGTTCAAGAACAAACAAGCAGGCGATGTTATATTGCTGGAAAATGATTTGCCTGATATTTACGAGCGGGTTTTGAAGATTTAAGGGCAAGACCTAATGAACAACCCCACCGCAAGCAACTGGGTATCACGTCATTGCGCACTACTGT
>JAMONE010000129.1 GCA_027066695.1 Micavibrio sp.
ATATTTTACCTTCCAAATCTGTTAAATAAGCTCTTTCAATGATTCGCCCCAACTCTTGTATTCCAACAGCACCTCTGCCATGAAGCATTTTCCAGTTATCTATGATAATAGTATCTCCTGTGTTTTTTAATATCACATGATCTAAATTTGATTGAATACCTTCTTGGCATAAATAGTTGGCGATTTTATTAGCTGAGTTATTCATTGGAGACAAGAATAGTGAATCCCATCGAATCCCTTCTACACCACCAGAAAAAAAAGAAGTTGGGAGTAAACAGTTGGTTGCAAATGCTCTGCTTTTCCTTATTTTTACAACTGATTTCTTAAACATACTATTTCCAATTATCTTTTTTAATTTATCAATATGGATATAATTTGTTGTAACAGACATAGAGCCAACTATACATCTGAGCAAAAGATACCTTGGAGGGTATGACCAATGCGCTAAATCAGTATGCAGAGGGAATTCACCTACTCCAAAATGACCACTATATTGATTTTTTAAATTATCGCTTTTCTGTCTTGGTTTTAGAGATTGAATATCTGGAATGTTTCTATGACCTATCTGCTTTGATACTTCGAGAGGAGTACCGAACATCATAGCTACTTCCATAGTGCTAGAGTCAGGATTCAAACTTTGAAAAAAAGCATACCCATACTCCTTAATATGCTGTTTCGCCGCTTCACTCATTTTATCTGCTCACTTATTTTGCCCTAACGCCATGCTCAGCGGCGTGCTAAAGCGGCGCGACTTTTGCTGTTTTTTGCAAAAGGCGTGACGCTTTAGCACGTCCGCTGGAGCATTTTGTTATGTGTTTTTTAAAATGGAATATCATCATCCCACTCGGTAGAAGCTGCCACACCACCAACCCTAAGACCATCTATTGAGTAATCACTAAACAGCTTATTTAACTCACCAATGAAACTATTTGACTTTATTAAAATACTATTTTCACTAACAGATATCTTCATGCTTTCCAAAATATCTTGGGGTATGTCAGGTATAGATTGTAGCAATATCACCTTTTCCGTTGCCTCATCTATTTCTGTTGATTGTGAAATGGCATTAGATAAAGAGCGAAGCATTTTAGTTCGTGTTTTAGAGGAGCCTATAATTGTTTCAAATATCTCTTTTGCTACCTCAGAAACGTTTTTATTAGCAGCTTGAATTCCTTGGTATTTACCAATAAATCCATAAGGATCCATGCCTTTTCTTACAGGAATAATCAGCACACCTCTTCCAACTGCTACTCCAATTTCCTGATCACACCAGTTGCTTTCTTTGAACCCTGGCATTAGTAATGCCGCCATAGCATCCATAGTGTGTAATGCAGCTTCAATTTCAATTTGCCACTCCTTGCTTGGTTCTATATCTTCATGTGCAACGAAAGATGAAATTGCATATTTCTTCATTGCTTGCTGGAGCCTCGCGGTATTTACCTTAAATGATGCTAAGTGACTTAAAAATAGCTTAAAATGGCCAGGCTTCCAAAAGGTTGCTTCCTTTGGTGCAACATTAGAAAAGTTATGGTCTAACTCTAAATCATCAGCGATGGTTAATAATAGGTTTTCATCCGCATTGGCAAGAAGCTCTTTGACATAAATCCATTTACTATTCGTACTGGGTTGAAAATCTTTGCAATCTACTCCATATGCACTCAGGTACACATCTATATCCGAATAGCTCATCCGTGACTGTAGTTCACGCCCTATACGATCAAGCAAATCTATTTTTTCAAGTACGCGCATAATTCCCTATTTTTCACATAACAATTATTAGGGTGCATTGTGTTGGAATAACGCTTTTTATCTTGTTTTTCCATCGTGCTTTTTAGCCCTAATTCTATTAATAAAGCATAATAATACTTAAAACCACCTAATTTATCAATTATCCTTAGTAATTTAAATTGATTTTTATTCGTTATCCATGCAATATAGAGTGATAATTGTTGATAACTCATTAATAGTGCATATATGGCAAGAAAATTATTAGATAAATTGCGGGATAAAATTCGGGTGATGCATTATAGCCCTAAGACTGAGGATTCTTATGCTAGTTGGGTTAAGCGGTTTATTCTGTTTCATAACAAACGCCACCCTCAAGAAATGGGTAAGGTTGAGATTGAGGCTTTTTTGACATTTTTGGCAGTAAAAAAAAAGGTTAGCCCAACCACCCAAAACCAAGCTTTTCATGCTATCGTTTTTTT
>JAMONE010000130.1 GCA_027066695.1 Micavibrio sp.
TATATAGCCTTGACCGCATCAGGCCATCCTCCATAATGAACAAAATTAAATATTATTTTAAATTAGGGATTTTTTACACGTGTCATCAATAAAATTTGCTTTAGATAAACTCGATAATGCCGTCGGTAAACTGGATTCATCTGTAACTAATGTTGAGAATGCATTGCAAGATTATGGCTCCGCGCCGCCAACAGAGGCAGAGCAACAACCTGCGCAGCTTTGCGATGATGCGGGTAATGTTATTGATGTTGATTTCGTTGCAAAGCGACTCGATAAAGCAATCGCAACAGTTGAAAAGTTATTAGGAGAATAATAATATGTCGGAAGTTACCTTGAAAATTAATAACCGTGGATATTCTCTTGCTTGCGACGCGGGACAAGAACAACGCCTTGTTGATTTATCGCACCATGTTGATGTACGCTTGCAAGATATTGCTTCTTCTGGTGCGGCGAGCAATGAAGCACATCTTTTGGTGCTTACATCTTTGGTGCTTGCCGATGAGGTTTTTGAACTACGTGATGAGCTTTCCAAGCTAAAGCAAGGCATGGCATCACCGCAAGACGCCGTCTCACATGACGATGAAGTACTTATCGCCGAAGCTATAGATCATCTAGCAGGTAAGATAGAACATATCGCCGCCCGCATCCAAGGCGCAGAAGCTGCTTGATAATTTAGTAGAATATATGTATAAACGCTTCGTGCTGCGGAGTGCGTGAATGCGATTTTATCTCGGTGGTCGATGCTTTTTTCGCATAGGGAGCTGTCCCTGACTTAGTCCACCAGTTCGGCTGTAGGGCTTTGATATATGGCGCCCACCTAAACTTTAGGACCCCGCGAAGATACACATACGCACACGGCTCTCGCGGCACATTAGTTTAAAACGGCGAATTTTCGCCGAGCGTTCAGTCGAACGCTTTTAGTTTAAGAGCGTGGCATTGGTCACGAGCTTGCGGTCGCAAGCTTTGGGTTTAAGAACGGCGAATTTTCGCCGAGCATTCAGTCGAATGCTTTGGGTAGTTAAAGCTTATATTTATTATGAATAATACAAAATCTCAAAAAGAAACAATGCGCACACAAGCCAAAAGAGCGCGGGGGCTGCTTAGTATGGATGCGAGCGAGCATGATGCCTTATGCGCTAATTTCTTTGATAATATAAACATATCTAAAGATAGCGTCGTTGCTGCTTACTGGCCGATAGAGCGAGAGCTTGACACTCATTTTATTATTGATGAAATATTGGATAGGGGCGCGAAGCTTGCTTTGCCAGTAATAGATAAAGACACCCGTATTCTAAAATTCGCCCAATATACGCATAGCTCAGAGCTTGTGAGCGGCGCATTTGGAGTATGCCACCCGATAGTAAATGAACAAACGCAGTGGCTATCACCTGAGATATTCATTGTCCCGATGCTGGCTTTTGACCGCAGGGGCGCGCGCCTTGGCTTTGGCGGGGGGTATTATGACGCGACATTGGCACATTATAAAAAAGATAAGGATATTATTGCAGTTGGTCTGGCTTATGCCGAGCAAGCGTGCTTATTTAACCTTCCAACCGAAGATCATGATATAAAAATGGATTGGGTAATAACACAACAAAGCGCACATAATTACAAAGGGAATATATAGTGAGAATACTTTTTGTCGGTGATGTAATGGGTAGGGCAGGGCGCGAAGCTCTGGAGAAATACTTGCCTAAGCTTAAGGTCGATTTAAATGTAGATGTTACGATAGTAAATGGCGAGAACGCCGCGCATGGCCGTGGCATAACGGAAAAATTCTGCCAGCAATTTTATGAGCTTGGTGTCGATTGCATAACAACGGGCAACCATGTTTGGGATCAGCGCGAGATTCTTAAATATATCACCCGCGATAATAAGTTGCTGCGGCCTGCAAATTTTCCTGCGCCAACAACTCCGGGTAATGGTTATCATTTGCATGAACTTGCTGGTGGGAAAAAGATATTGATTGTAAATCTTATGTGCCGATTATTTATGGATGCTATGGACGATCCGTTTAAGGTGATGGAGCAGATTTTGTTCGAATATAAGCTAGGGCATAATTGCGATGCTATCTTTGTTGATTTACATGGCGAGACTACATCAGAAAAAATGGCGTTCGGGCATAATTTTGCTGGGCGAATTTCCGCGGTTATTGGTACTCATACGCATATTCCTACAGCCGATGCACAT
>JAMONE010000131.1 GCA_027066695.1 Micavibrio sp.
GTGTTCATGTCTTGCCACGCACGCGGTTATGCAATCACAACATAATACAAAAAGAAACCCTCTACCCAATGGTAAGCTATGGGGCGTTTACAAGCATAATATAGTGGATCGCTCTCACCCGCTTGTACGCAATATGAATACTGTTTTTGATGTCCCGCATTCGCGATTTAACAATATCTCTACCGAAGATTTCAAAGCTGCGGGCATGAAAATCCTCATCAAAAGCGAAATGGCAGGAACTCATATAGCCGTCAGCCCTGATGGTTTTCGCCTTATTTGTATGCAAGGCCATCCTGAATATGACACCGTTAGCTTGCTTAAGGAATATCAAAGGGAAGTTGCGCTTTATCATTCAGGTGGACGCTCAGAACCGCCGCCAATGCCTGTTAATTATTTTAACGCTGATATCATCGAAAAGCTTATGCAATATGATCCTCAAAATATGAGTGAGGCAGAGCTGGAGCATTTGAATAAGGAATTACATGATAATATTGACAATACATGGACAGACAGTGCGCGCTCTACATTGGCTAGCTGGATTGGCCTTGTCTACCAAATCACAAATGCAGATCGTAACAAACAATTCATGGATGGTATTAATCCAAAGAATCCTTTGGGGATTTAAATACACCCACGCTGTCATCTCGAACGCATGTGAGAGATCTTTAAGATCCCTCAGCAAAAGCTTTCGGGATGACATTATGTTTTACTTTGTGATTATTTGTGCATTAACGCTTTAAATCTTTGCGGTACAGGCTTTACGCCACCAGCTAAAATCTCCTTAGTCTTCGCCAAAACAGATAAGCCGCCGCCAGTTTTATCAATTGTGGCATATACTTGCTTACTGGCTTCAATCATATGAACGCCTGCGACAAAGGGAAATATAGTGCTTCCCATTTTCTCTATGAGGTTAGCTGATTTCATAAGAACTGGAGAATCTGGCGTTGGCGGAACAAATAACGCTCCCCTATGCCCTTCAGGAATAAACTGACTATCCCGTAAATTCGTAGATAATTGTGACAAAGTAAATGGCCGTCCATGACCAAATGGCGACCAATCGCTACGCGCCCATACGCCTATACGATTAGGAACAATGATAAGTACGCGCCCATTAGACTTAAGCACACGCCAAATCTCACGCAAGGATTCTTGCAAATTATCACAGCTTTCCAAATGATGTATCAGCAATATTCTATCAATAGAGCAGCTTTCAATCGGCATTGCATTTTCATCGGATAAAAACACCATATTTTTATCATTTAGCCCCCAACTATGCGCACCTTGCCTTGAGGGCATCATGGCAATTACACGCTCTGAATCGCGGCTGAAACCATCAAGATACGGCGTAGCATAACCGCAGCCCATAACCCGCAAGCCACGAGCATCAGCCCAAAAGTCACTGATATGACGCTGCAAGATATTTTGCACAATAACGCCAATCTCACTGTCATAAAATTTTTCTATATCTGATGATGAAATATACATAGCTATATTTTACCTGAAAATATTATATTTGTGTGAATATATTTTCCTCCTTGCATCTATTACGAAACTATATTAGATTTCAAAGCATGACTGCATGGGTTTTCTGTGCAGTTTGGGGCATCGAAACCTCTTACATAGACGGCTGACATCAGTCGTTACTTGGTGTATTCCATAAAAAGAAAACACCAAAAAGATGTCGCTTCTCAGTTTTTGACTGGGAGGTGGCAGCGTATGTACAGGCGTCAGCTAAAGGCTGTCACGCCGTTTTCTATGTAACGGTTTCGAACTCCCAGTCGCCAGAGATTGTCTCTGGTGGCTTTTTCCTTTTTATTATATGAAACAAGGAGTTGTTCATTATGAAACTGTTTAAAATTAACAAAAAACTACTAGCTAGCCTTTTGGTTGGTGCATCTACACTTATCGCATTTAACATGTCTGCAACGGCTGAATCTAATTTTGATGGACCATATATTGGGGCGCAAATTGGCTTTGGTAAAACCTCTGCTAATGGTAATTATGAACCTGGCACATCAGGAAACACTGCTTTTTCAGACAGCGATAGCATGAGCGGCTTAAATGGCGGAATATTTGCTGGATTTGGTAAAAGTATCAATGATAAATTCTGGCTAGGCGGTGAAGTTGCATATTCTCGCAGCAACGCTGACTACAGTGAAAGCGATGGCAGCGTCACAGCAACATTAGAGCAAAACCAAACATTAGAAATCGGCATTCGCCCTGGATATTTGGTGCAAGATGACACCTTAATTTATGGTCGCTTAGGATTTGTCAAAACCAAATTCGACTTAAACGTAACAGATGGCACAAACAGTTTTAGCGACGGAGAAACACTTAATGGTGTACGCCTTGGCTTGGGCGCAGAGCGCATTGTTAAAGACAATATTTCTTTACGAATTGATGCTAGCTTCACCAATTACGAAGATTACAGCATAAGTGATTCTGCTACACAGGAAAAATTCACAGTGGATAGCGACGAAATTTTATTTCGCATAGGTACATCATTTAGATTCTAAAGATTACAAATGATCACGTAATTGATAAATAAGTGGGATATCCGCCGCAGGCATGGAGTAGTCATACATGTCTTGCGAATATACCCACGCAAATTTCTGCCATTTGATTATATTTTAGTGAAGTCACAAAATAACGCACAGATCGCGTTGTTTCATTATTCACCGTGCGTTTCACCTCAACCATGCCAATTGCTTAGTAAGTGCAGACAAGCCGTGTAATGACGGTTTTGTTGTGTTTTTGAGGTGAAAACCTATTTTAACGCACCAATACCAAATAAATATTGCTTTCTTTACAGAAAACATGATAGAGGTAAATCCATATTATGAAAAAATTACAAAAAAATAAGGGGCATTTATTATGTTGGAAAAGACATTTGAAAAAGTAGGTCTTGAATATCCAGATAGTGTTACAGAACAAGATATACGCGATAAATTCAGGCTTTGGGGGCTTTCCTCAAGCCGTAAGCTGGAAATGTCAAACCAAGATAGTACAGTAATGCGTCATGCCGAAATTGCTTTGAAGACTTCACAATTTGATGGACGAAAAGCACAAATCGCTACCGTGAGACTGCCTTTGGATGGCGCTGACGACGATGCTGTTCTTGATATAACGCTTACTTACAAAAGTAATTTATTACAAACAGCCTTCAAGCTTCACCACGCTTCTCTTGAGTTTAACTTTTCTGAGCTTCCCTATACCGAAAGTGAAGGCAGCTATAAACTTCCCCATAGTGAAATAGAGGTAGAGAGAGGCAAAAGCCCTAAAATCATGGCAAATTATCCCAATGCAGTAACCGATGAAGCTTTAAAAATTATAGAAATACTTGTTCAAGATGCCTTAACAACCAAAGGACATCAAGTGAAAATGCCCAGAGCTAAACAATTTGATTATCACTTTCGTATAATTGCCGATAACGTTTCACATTCTCCCACTGGAGGAGCTGAGTCTGTTAGTTCATTTTCCTATTATAACCCTTTGAATATTTTGAAAAATCATAGAAAGGAAATTGAGAGTTGGAAAACTCCAAGTTTGCCAGTCTACATGGGAATAGAATCTGTCCGAGCTAACTAGTTTATTGAAAAGCAGGCTCATCAAATGATCGCAGCTTACGGCTATGAAGTTTTTCAGGTGATAAATCCCTAAGCAGCGTCATGCTTAACAAACCAATCTTCAAATGCTGCTCAACACGCTCACGATAAAAGCTATCGGCCATGCCCGGTAATTTAAGCTGCCCGTGAAGCGGTTTATCCGATACACAAAGCAGCGTTCCATAAGGCACACGGAAACGAAAACCATTCGCCGCAATAGTGCCTGATTCCATATCCAGCGCAATCGCCCTGCTCTGGCTTAAACGTTTATTCTGCGTTAGGTATGATTTCAGCTCCCAGTTACGATCATCCGTAGTTGCAACCGTTCCTGTGCGCATAACCTTCTTAAGGTCATAGCCCTCATTACCCGTAACTTGCGCCACAGCTTTTTCAAGGGCTTGTTGTATCTCTGCCAATGCGGGGATAGGAATGCTTGGTGGCAGCGCATCATCCAAGATCTGATCCTCACGCAAATAACCATGCGCAAGCACATAATCGCCAAGCCTTTGAGACTGGCGCAAGCCCGCGCAATGCCCCAGCATAAGCCAAGCATGCGGGCGCAGCACCGCCACATGATCTGTAATTGTCTTCGCATTAGACGGGCCAACACCAATATTAATCATGGTAATACCCGATCCGTCCGCACGTTTCAGGTGATAAGCAGGCATCTGCGGCAAACGCCCACCACTAGGTTCTATAAATTCGCAATACTCACCGCTTTGCACCTGCTCGTGACCCATTTTTATAAATTCATCAATATAAAACTGGTAATTAGTAAACAACACATAATTTTGGAAATGCTCTGACCTTGTTCCGCAATAATGCTTTAAGCGTTGCAAGCTTAAATCCACACGCGGCGCAATAAACAAAGCCAGCGGATCAGCCTCATCACGCCTTTTCGCAACATAGGCGGCGTTGGCGATTTCATCATCAAGAATATCCAAATCGGGAACATCAAAAAATTCAGGCAGCTCAGAAATTTGCTCCTCGCTCAAATCACTTTCAAGGTGAAAGCCCTCCTCCAGCGCAAAATGAAGCGGGATCGGCGTATCGCTTACACCAATTTCAATTGGAATATCATGATTTTTTATAATCAAACGAAATTGCTCATGGTAATATTTATCAAATATATCGGGGCGTGTAACACTTGTCATATATGTACCAGGGCGAGCCGCAAAGCCATAAGAAAGTCGCGTATCCGCCCGCTTTGCCAGCTTAGTTGTTATACGGACATAAGGGTAATAAGCCGATATTTTTTTAATTTTACCGCCATTGCAATACTCACTAAAGGAATCACGCAAAAACTGCGTATTTGCATTATAAATCTGCTGCACCGCTGCAAGTGCGCTATTCGCATCGGTAAAGCTTTTTGCTTTGAACGTCTCTAATTTTTTAACCATATGAATATAATGCCGATCTTTCCTTAAGATTAGGTGAATTACCCAGAAGAAAATTGCTATTCTATTAAGGGCAGAGCCTAGATTGCCATGTCGTTAAAGCTCTTCGCAATTAAACTTTTGAACAAGTTTGCAGAGCATTCTATATATATCATCACACGGACTGTCTGTGTAATCCATGATTAAACACAAATACACACTGATTTTATCAGCATTTATTTGTGGTAACATTATTTTATATTTCAACTAGAAATTAACGGCACAAAACGTCGTTTCTTGTGTTTTCTGCTCGTTCCATGACAATGCTAATAAACTCAGGCTTTACTTTCAATTCTTCCAATGTTGAGAGCAAATGAGTTAATATTGCATCAAAATGCTCATCGCCAAGATTGCTATTTTCAACCATTGGCCTGTGGCTATTACGCATATGTTCTATGCTATACCCCTCAAGCCCACCAAATAAAAGCGCAAGAAACATTTTTCGTGTTCTAAGTTGATGCTCCAGAGGTACTTTTTCAAAGAAAGGTGCTATCAACGGATCGGATAAGATTCGCTCAAAAAAAGGATCTATCGCGGCGTTAACCGTTAGTTCCCCTCCCATGTCCCAAAAAATATCTTGTTCGTCCAATTGCACACTCCTACATCTATATAGTACTACAACTAATAATATATACAATAAAATATGTGTTTAATAGGCTTCAACGCGGCCTTGGCGCATTTCTAAAATTCTATCCATCTCATTGGCTAGCTCCATATTATGAGTAGCGATAAGTGCGCCAATACCGCGGTTTCGCACCTGTTTCAGAAGAATTTCAAATACTTCAGCCGAGGTTTCAGGGTCAAGATTTCCTGTAGGTTCATCAGCAAATAAAAGATACGGATCATTAATAAGCGCGCGCGCAATTGCCACACGTTGTTGCTCGCCCCCTGATAGAGTTGCAGGGCGGTGGTTTAAGCGATGAGAAAGCCCCAATTGCTCTAATAAATCAGCAGCCTTATCTTGCGCATGTTTGGCGTTCTGCCCCCCAATGATAAGAGGAAGTGCTACATTTTCAACCGCATTAAACTCTGGCAATAGATGGTGAAATTGATAAACAAAGCCAATATGGCCATTGCGCAATTTTGTACGTTCTTTATCGGGAAGTCTGGATACGTCACAATCTCCGATGAATATTTGCCCTGATGTCGGCGCATCCAATAGGCCGAGGATATGCAGCAATGTTGATTTACCAGACCCGCTTGGCCCTATCAAAGCTGTTATCTCACCTGAATACATTCGTAAGTTCACGTTATTTAATATTTGCAGCCTGTTTGAGCCTTGCCTAAACTCTTTGGACAAGTTACGAACCATAAGCAGCAGCTTTTCTTCATTTCCATCTGCGTATTCTTCGGGATCACAAATAAATTCGTCATCAACATCATCTTCAATATCAAGAAAATCATCCTCAAGGTCGATATCTAAATCATCATCATTATCAAAATTATATTTCTCAAAGCCGTCCATTATTCATACCTCAATGCTTCTACTGGATCTAATCTAGCTGCGCGCCAAGCAGGGTATATAGTAGCCATAACAGACAAACTAAACGCCATCACAACAACAGTGATAACCTCATTCCAATCAATTTTTGCTGGAATTTCAGAAAGAAATCGTATTTCCGCATCCCAAAGCACAGTTCCTGTCATGCCCTCAATAACTGCGCGTACGGTTTCAATATTAAGCGCAAAAGAAATTCCAAGAGCCGCGCCAAGCAAAGTGCCAATAAACCCAATGCTCGCCCCTGTTAGCATAAATATCCGCATCATATTGCCGCGCGTCGCGCCCATCGTTCTCATAATGGCGATGTCATGCCCCTTATCCTTAACCAGCATAATCATCGAGGATATAATGTTAAACGCCGCCACAATAATAATCATGCTTAGAATCAAGAACATAACATTGCGCTCCACCTCCAGCGCATTAAAGAAGCTTTTATTCATATCGCGCCAATCGTAAAGCCCCGCGCGGCCATTAAGCTCGATCTTGATGGCTTGCCTGATCTCGTCAATTCGCTCTGGCTCGCTCAAAAATATCTCCAGTGAGCTAACTCCATTTTTAAACTGAAAGAATTTCTGCGCAGCAGGCAGGGGCATAAATACAAAGCCGCTATTATATTCGTACATTTCAACATCAAACAGCATTGCGATTTCAAAAGATCGCTGCGTGGGAACTGTTCCAAACGGGGTGCTTTTCAATTTGGGAGAGGTTAAAGTAACTTTATCACCAATATCAAGACCAAGCTTGCTTGCCAATACCGAACCTATCGCAATTTTAAAGCCTCTGAAATTCTCAAGCTCGCCTTTTCTTATTCCATTATACAAAATATCGCGCGTTGCAAAATCTGCTTGCGATATACCGCGAACCATAACCCCACTGGCTGAGCCCCTAGAGGAAAGCAATGTCTGACCTTCAATTGTAGGGGTAACACTTTGAACCCCTTCAACAGATTTAATAGCGTCGCTTAAGCTGATATAATCATAGAGCGCACCGACTTGCGAATAAGCATTCATATGCCCGCCAAGCCCAAGAATGCGACTGAACAGCTCTGCGCGAAAGCCGTTCATAACGCTCATCACAATAATCAAAGTCGCAACGCCGATCATAATTCCAGCAAAGGAAAACCCAGCAATAACCGAGACAAACCCTTCCGCCTTCTTAGAGCGTAAATAACGCCATGCTACTGTTCGTTCAAACTTGGATATCATTAGAGTTAATAAGCCTTTCCAATCAGAACCTTTTTACCATCATCGGCAAAAGGCATACAGCGCGTGGAAAGGGAATGTTTGCTCATAACCTCTTCAAGCTTAGCATCATCCAAAACACTAACAGGAACTTTTACAAGCCCGATATTATCTTTTGCAAAGAAATTATCTATATCCTGAACGTTACTGCCATCAACCACATGTTCATCCCTAAATGCCTTAGAACGCTCCAGCATATTATCATGGATATCATCGAGTACGCTTTGCACTTTGCCTAAGAAAGCATCCGCGGATAATGTTTCCTTAGATGAGCGGCCAATATCACGGCGAACAAATGTAACCTCGCCATTCTCCATTTCACGCGCACCAATCTCAACGCGGATAGGCACGCCTTTTTTCACCGCGTCCCACATTTTATCGGGTGTGCGCATATCTCTGTTATCAACACGTACACGCAATTCCATATCCTTTATTTGACTTGCAAGCTTATCAGCAAATTCTAAAATTTCATCAGAGTTATCTTTGATAAATGGCAGGATAATAACTTGCTGCGGCGCAACGCGCGGGGGCATAATCATACCATCATCATCGCCATGCACCATGATCATTCCGCCGATTGCACGCGTAGAAAATGCCCAACTTGTTGTGTATGCAAGTTGTTCCTCACCATTGCGCCCTTGAAATTTAATGTTACAACTGCGCGAAAAGGTTTGACCAAGATCATGTGTCGTTGCGGCCTGCAAAGCTTTACCATCTTGCATAATCGCCTCAAAAGCATATGTTTCTAAAGCACCAGGGAAACGCTCATCAGGTGTTTTTATACCCATAAAACCTGAAAGAGCCAGATATTCTTCAAAGAATTTTTCATACATACCAAGAACAGTCAAGCAATCAGCTTTAGCTTCTTCTGGAGTTTCAAACGCGTTATGTCCCTCATGCCAGAAAAATTCAGATGTGCGCAAAAACAGGCGTGTGCGCATCTCCCAACGCATAACATTACCCCATTGATTAAGCTTCATCGGCAAATCACGATAAGATTGTATCCAGCGCGACATAGCATCACCGATTATAGTCTCGGAAGTTGGGCGAATAACATATGGCTCTTCCAGCTTGCCCGCAGGGACAAGCTCGCCATCTTCGCCCTGCTCTAACCTATGATGAGTGACAACAGCGCATTCCTTAGCAAAACCATCTATATGCTCAGCTTCTTTTTCAAGAAATGATAGGGGAATAAGCAAAGGGAAGCTTGCATTTTGCACACCATAATCCTTTAGCCAGCCATCAAAAATGCGTTGCATATTCTCCCACAAAGCAAAGCCGTAGGGCTTTATAATCATACAGCCGCGCACGGGCGAGTTTTCCGCCATATCAGCGGCTTTGATAACTTGTTGATACCACTGCGCGAAATCTTCATCGCGCGTAGGCGTAATCGCCGTTCTTGGTTTTTTGGCCATAATGTACCCTCACTTAATGTGGATCCCCGATCAAGTCGGGGATGCTATATCTATATTAGGCAACCGCAATACATGCAGCAACCCCCTCAAATATATAGTCACATAAATTTGTTTTAGTACTAGGCACAAACTGCGCCGCGTATATTTTATACGTAAGCAGTGCAGTAACGCCGTAATAAAGCAAATTTAAAAGACTATAGTAACATGCATAGTAGTTTTAGGACGCAAGCCAAGAATATTCAACACATATTTTCTTAAAGAAATCCTGATTTTCTCGGCAATTTCATCTTCATCCATCACTATGTCTATATCCTCTAAGGCCTCCAAGATATGATCCTCAAGATCGGCAATAATGCAATCATCACTGCGCTTACAACTCAAGCCTACCGTATCTATTTTGATACTGCCCAAAAGCTCTAAATTACTGTCCAAAACCAGTGACGCATGAACCGCGCCTGAATATTGCAATTTGCGCCTTGCGGTTATGGATTGATGGGTAGCAGGGATAATTCGCCGCTGATCAACCGCGAGCAGCCCTGTTTCCAGCGCATTCACAATTTTAGGCTCACTTGGTGCAAGTCGGATCACTGAGCCGTTATTAGGCACAATAACTTGGTTCACCTGACATTTTTTTGCTATATGAGCTTGCGCATCTAATTGCTGACGCTCGCCATGCACAGGAATAACGCATTCAGGACGCAGCCATTGCAGCATTGTGCTAATTTCATCTTTACAAGGGTGGCCTGAAACATGGATAAGGTTTTTAGTATCGCGCGTAGTTACTATATTTACGCCAGCCGCGCTTAAATTATTCTTCACCGTGCTAATCGTGCGCTCATTCCCTGGGATAGCCCTCGAAGAAAATATTACAGTATCACCTTTATTTAACGAAACCCGCCTATGATCACCGCGTGATATTCTAGCCAGAGCCGCGCGATGCTCTCCTTGAGAGCCTGTGACTATCAATACAAGGTTTTCATCCGCGATATGCACGATATCTTCTTCAGCCAAGAACTCGGCTATTCCATCCATATAGCCGCATTCCATTGCCGAGCCAACCATGCGGTGAAGCGAGCGACCTACAAGCACTACACTGCGCCCTACGCTTTCAGCGGCGCGCGCTATGCTTATAATCCTGCCAATATTAGAAGCAAACATGGTAACGGCAATCTTGCCCTTTTTATGTTTAGCAAACTCCGCGATAAGACCCGCCGCAACATCACTTTCTGAAAGCGAGGCCCCCTCCACTTGTGAATTTGTAGAATCCC
>JAMONE010000132.1 GCA_027066695.1 Micavibrio sp.
GTTTCAGGGTTTCCGTCATGTAGAAAATCCATCTCTAAATCCATGATAACTTCGCCGTTCCATGAAATCTTCGCACGACCCGAATCGGTATATGTTCCGATTACCGTTGCTTCTACGCCGCGCTTTGCAAAGAATGCTATCATTTTTTCGGTGTTTTCAGGCGGCACAGCAAAGGTCATGCGCTCTTGGCTTTCGGAAATCCATATTTCCCAAGGCGATAGGCCATGATATTTTAATGGCACTTTCTCAAGCTCTAAGTGAAAGCCACCCGAGCCTTCCGCCATTTCACCAACCGAAGAGGACAGACCGCCAGCTCCGTTATCGGTAATTGCGCTATACCAGCCAAAGTCGCGGATTTCCTTGATAATAGCATCCGACATTTTCTTTTGCGTGATAGGATCGCCAATTTGAACGGCTGTTGCGGGTGAGCCTTCATCTAGTGCAACAGAGGAGAAAGTTGCGCCGTGAATGCCGTCTGCGCCAACTCTTCCACCAGCTACTACGATTTTATCGCCAGCTCTAGCGCATTTTTCATGACCAGCCTTGCCGTTAATTACACGCGGAATTAGTCCGATTGTTCCCACGAATACCAGTGGCTTGCCTGCGAATCTATCATCGAAATATACAAAGCCCGAAGGCGTAGGTATGCCAGAGCAATTCCCGCCTGCTTCCACGCCAGCAATAACGCCGTTCATAATATTTGAAGGCGGCAGTAGCGCATCTGTGCATGATTTATCACGGAAGTAATTAGGCTTTGAACGCGGATCAGCCAAACAAAAGCCATAGCGATTAATTACAGGCTTCGCGCCCATGCCAAAGCCCATGCAATCGCGGTTAACCCCGACAATTCCAGTGATAGACCCGCCAAATGGATCAAGCGCGGAAGGGGAGTTGTGCGTTTCGACTTTATCAGTAATCAAGTGGTCTTCATCAAATATAATCCCGCCCGCATTATCGGAGAATACAGATACGCATATGTCATCATCTCCACGTGAGGCACGAATTTCTTTGGTTGCGCGCTGTATGTAATGCTTGTAAAGCCCTTTGGCTATGTCATCGATTGGGGATGCGAATATTGTGTGCTTACAATGCTCTGACCATGTTTGCGCCAATGTTTCAATCTCTATATCCGTAGCGGCGCGTCCTTCTTTTTCGAAATACGCTTGTATGGCTTTTAGATAGGGTAGTGATAAACCTAATGGGCCGCGTTTACTGCCGTCTTTATTGGCTATGCCGTATTTTCCAAGGTTTTCTAATTCAGAATCAGGAATATCAAGATTAACATTATCCGCAACCGCGTCATTATCGCCTAAAGATACTTTGGGGATAACTGCGTCCATACCGCCATCGCGTTTATACTCGTCTTGGCTTTTGATGGATATGCGCTGGATTAGCTTATTTGAAATTACCGTGGCTAGCTTTTCGATAACCTCAAGGCTTGCATCTGTTTTTATCAAATATAAGCGCGAAGAATAGCAAGCATCCTTGCTGCCCGTGGCTAGCTCTAACAGTTCCGAAGTTGTGTTTCCTACATTATCTGTAACACCTGGCATAAAGCCTATTTCAAGCGCCCAATCAAAATCAGAAGGTGTTTCGTTGATTTTTTGTGTAACAGGATTTGCTAAACTTTGCGCAAATATGTCTTTTCGAGCATCCGCACCTTGTGATGAATAAACATCCACAGCGCGAACGCAGGCACAAACCCCCATTGTTTCAAGGGTTTTTGCTATATGATGCGCCCGACCATCATCTTTATGGGCTAGAATTTCTATTCGAGTGTGCATATAATTATCAAGTAACTGTTGATCTTAATTCTTGCGCAGATTAAATAGTAGTCGGAAGAATTTTTCAATACTCTAATTGCCTAAACTTGCGGAAATAAAAATAAATGCCTAAAATTACTATTAATGACATGGAAATCGAAGTTGAGCAGGGCACTAGTGTGTTGCAAGCAGCAGAGCAGCTAGGCATTGAAATTCCTCGCTTTTGTTACCATGACAAGCTGTCAGTTCCTGCTAATTGCCGTATGTGTTTGGTGGAAATTGAGGGAGGCCCGCCAAAGCCTGTTGCCTCATGCGCGATGGCTTGTGGTGATGGAATGATCGTCCATACCGATTCGGATGTTGTTAAAGATGCGCGTAAAGGCGTTATGGAGATGATGCTTATCAATCATCCGCTTGATTGCCCTGTATGTGATCAAGGCGGTGAATGTGATTTGCAAGATCAAGCCGTATCTTACGGTTTTGATCGCTCGCGATATTATGAGGATAAGCGCGAGGTTGAGGATAATGACTATGGGCCTTTAATCGGAACAGTTATGACGCGCTGTATTCATTGTACACGCTGTATTCGTTTTGCCGAGGAAATTGCGGGAACGCCCGTTCTCGGGCAATTTAACCGCGGTGAAAATGCAAAAGTCGGAACATTTGTTGGCGGCCTTATTGACACCGAGCTATCAGGTAATTTGATTGATGTTTGCCCTGTCGGTGCACTAACATCCAAGCCATATGCTTTTAAAGCGCGTAGTTGGGAGCTTACCAAGACCGAAACTATCGACGTTAACGATGCGCTTGGCTGTAATATCCGTGTTGATTCGCGCGGGCGTGAGGTTATGCGAATCCTGCCGCGCTTGAACGAGGATATAAACGAGGAATGGATAGATGATCGGGCGCGTTTTTCTTGCGATGGCTTGGCTAAGGGGCGCATTGATCGTCCTTATATCCGTGATGAGGATAGCGGCAAGCTGCGTGAGGCTAGTTGGGATGAGGCTATCTCTTGTATCAGCAGGAAATTAAGAGGCGTTAAGGGTGATGCTATAGCCGCCCTTGCTGGTGATCTTGTTGATGTAGAGGCCATGGTTGCGATGAAAGATTTGCTTGCATCATTAGGCAGTCCCAATATGGATTGCCGCACTGACGGATCAGTATTCAGCGCAGAAAATCGCGCCTCCTACCTGTTTAATTCTGGCATAGCGGGCATTGACGAAGCCGATGCAATTTTACTGGTCGGCGTTGATCCTCGTCATGAGGCAACAATGATAAATGCTAGAATCCGCAAAAATTGGCTGGAAAAGGGGATTCCTGTATCACTGATAGGTGAGCCAGTCGATCTGACCTATCCTTATGAGCATGTCGGAACGTCTCCGAAGGATCTCGAGATGCTGGTTAAGCAATATGCGGGCAAGCTTGATGCCAAAAAGCCAATGATGATTGTTGGGGCAAACGTGTTTACGCGCCCCGATAGCTTGGCTGTTCATGCTCTGCTTCATAAGGCTTGCGAAGATTTAGGCATTGTAAAAGACGGCTGGAATGGCTTTAACATTCTTCATGGCGCGGCTTCTCGTGTTGGCGGGCTTGATGTTGGTTTCTTGCCGCAAAATGGTGGAAAAGACTTTGCTGATATTATTGCAGCGACAAAGGAGGGCTCTATCGAGGTATTGTTCCTGCTTGGCGCGGATGAATTTAACGCGCATGTTAATGTCGGCTGGAAAAGCTTTGTTGTCTATCAAGGCCATCACGGCGATCACGGCGCACAAAGGGCTGACGTTGTTTTGCCATCATGTGCATACACGGAAAAAGATGGTATCTATGTGAATACAGAAGGTCGCCCTCAACTGGCGCGCCGCGCAGTTAGCTCTGTCGGCGAGGCAAAAGAGGACTGGGCGATTATCCGTAAATTGTCAGAGCATGTGGGAGCATCCCCGCTGCCTTATAACTCACAATTAGAGCTAAGATCACGCATTCAAAAAGAATGGCCAATTTTCAAGAAAATGGATGAAATTATTCCAGCAAAATGGGCTAAATACTCCGTTAAAGGTAAGCCTGCAAAGGATGCTTTTGCCCTGCCTGTGCAAAATTATTATTTGAATAATCCGATTTGCCGCGCATCAAAAACCATGGAAGAATGCTCAAAGGCATTTACCAGACAAAAAGAATTAGAGGATTCTGCATAATGAGCAAAAGAACAACATTAGAGCAAGTGCAAGAGTTTCACGAGACATACGGTCTTTCAGTTTTGGATAAGGCTAGCATTAGCGATGAAAAAACCAATGAGCTGCGCATTAATTTACTCGCCGAAGAACTAGGCGAGCTTAAAGAAGCACTGGAGCAGGGCGACATGGTGGAGACGCTTGATGCGTTGATTGATCTGCAATATGTGCTTGATGGAGCGTTTTTGTCCTTTGGCTTGCACGATGTTAAAAATGCCGCATTTGATGAGGTTCATCGCTCTAATATGAGCAAGCTTGACGCGGATGGTAAGCCAATTAGGCGCGAATCTGACGGTAAAGTCCTTAAAGGCCCTAATTATTTTAAGCCCGATATGGCACAATTTATCACCAAAAAAGAGGTGGCTGCATAATGAGTTTAAATATATTGTCAATACTGCGTCATTGCGAGCTGCCAAAGGCAGTGAAGCAATCTATAATTTTTGGATTGCCGCGTCAGCTACGCTTCCTCGCAATGACAACCGTATGGAAAGCAAAAGGAAGTTAGATGGAATTTGCGATTGAATTTATTCTATGGGGATGGGGGTTCTGGTTAGTTAGAACTTGCCTCTATATTTTATTGCTTATTGTTGGCTTATTGCTGGCTGTGGCATATATGACCTACGCCGAGCGCAAAATTCTTGGCGCAATGCAAAAACGGCAAGGCCCTATGACGGTTGGGCCTTTGGGATTGTTGCAACCGATTGCCGACGGTATTAAGCTGTTTTCCAAGGAAACTATTATCCCAAGCTCTGCGCATCGCGTTGTGTTCCTGCTCGCCCCGATGGTTTTGTTTATGTTGTCATTAATTGCATGGGTGGTTATTCCCTTTGATAAGGGCTGGGTTTTGGCCAATCTTAATGTCGGGATTTTGTATTTATTCGCTATTTCATCTATGGGCGTATATGGCGTTGTTATGGCTGGCTGGGCTTCTAACTCGCGCTATGCTTTTCTTGGCGGGATGCGCTCTGCTGCACAAATGATCTCGTACGAAGTATCTATGGGGCTTATAATCGTGTGTGTATTACTTGTCACTGGCTCGCTTAATTTACAGGAAATCGTCTTGGCAGAGCGTCCTTTTTGGGTGCAAATATTGCTATTTCCGATGTTCATAGTGTTTTTGATCTCTATATTGGCGGAAACGAATCGTACGCCGTTTGACTTGCCCGAAGGCGAATCAGAGATTACGGGTGGCTTTATGGTGGAGTATTCCGCCATGACATATGCTCTATTCTTCCTAGGTGAATACGCCAATATGTTTTTAATGAGCGCAATGACGGTTATTTTATTCCTTGGCGGTTGGCTTCCTCCGTTTGGAATTGCTGCGTTGGATTTTGTTCCGGGAATTGTGTGGTTCGCGCTTAAAACTGCGATGATATTATTCTTCTTTATCTGGTCAAGAGCAACGCTGCCGCGCTTTCGCTATGATCAGCTAATGCGTTTAGGCTGGAAAGTGTTTTTGCCGCTAACCCTTGTTTGGGTTGTGCTTATGGCTGGAATATTGATGAGTGCAAATGCTTTACCAGGGCAGGTTACACATGTTAATCCAGTAAAAGACGTTGTAGAAGTCGTGGAAGAAGTTATTGAAATAATTGAAGAAAATGTCGAAGAAGTAATTGAGATAATTGAAAATAGCGGCGAGGAAATAGAATAACTATGAATAAATTTGTGCGATCATTCTTTTTGGTTGAAATAGTTAAGGGCTTTTGCCTCACCCTTAAATATATGTTCTTTGTGCCAAAAGTTACAATTAACTACCCCTATGAAAAAGGGCCAATATCACCGCGTTTCCGCGGGGAACATGCGTTGCGTCGCTATCCAGATGGGAGCGAGCGTTGTATCGCGTGTAAGCTGTGCGAGGCGGTATGTCCTGCTTTGGCTATTACTATTGAAGCTGAGGAGCAAGAAGACGGCTCTCGGCGTACTACAAAATACGATATTGATATGACCAAATGTATTTATTGTGGCCTATGTCAGGAAGCTTGCCCCGTTGATGCAATCGTTGAAGGGCCTAATTTCGAATACGCCACCGAAACCCGCGAAGAGCTTTACTATAACAAGGAAAAACTGCTTGATAATGGTGATCGTTGGGAAGCTCAATTAGCGGCGAATATTGTTGCTGATGCTAGGTATCGTTAGTGGTGTGTAATGCTGTTTAGTCTAGTGGTGTATAAGGTTCTGGCTCGCGATCACTTTTTATTGTTAGTTGTGCACCTGTAACTCTATTACCATGTTCCTTTACTATTTTTTCGATATTATTCACATGCGCATTAACTGTATTAATTACATGTTGGTTAATGCCTTTATCTGTAAGAGATTTAGGGTCTTTCTCAACCGTAGAAAAAGGTACTACAAGCTCGTCTTTTAATGATGCTGTTGGATTAAATTGAACTGTTAACATTTCAGAAGAATTAAAGAATAATGTGTAAGCATCAGTGATGTTTTCTTTAATAAAAGCTTCTACTTCTTTTTTTCTCTCAGGAGTATTTGAATCGCTCATTTTAATTCTTCCCATTTTTATTTTGAGTCATACTATTGAATTATTAAGGCTATGTCAAACTTTGTGCTAAAATACAGTATCAATTGGCATGTAATAATAAAGGCTTAGCTCTTCTGTCCCGGGGTTTTTATGGCTAAGCCCAGCATTTGACATGTGGGAAAATGCTAGAGCAATGCGGGTTTTATCCTTTAAGGAATAGGCAAATTCTATCTGAGATCTAAGCTGCAAAGGGTGGGAAAGGTCAACATCGCCGCGGCCATGCCTATAAAGTCCGATGCCTAAAGACGGGGTTATAAATATTTGGGGCGTTGGTTTAAACTCCCACAGCAGGCCTGCGCCGCCCCAAAGGCTTGCATTTAATGTTGTTTGCACGCTAAGCCATGGTTTTAGCTGTTTGAATATAATGGATTTAGCAGGCCTGTATTCGGCTCTGAAACTTATAGATTCGTTATTGCCGTCCAAAATATTGTAATAGCCAACAGACAGTCCCAAAAACCCCGTTTCTTTGGCAAGTAACGTGCTTGGGCTTATTGTTAAAATAAGCAGGGTAAGGCTGAATAGAGTGATGTTTTTCATGATTTGAACGAGCGTGTGACAATATTGCTGTAAATAGAATAACTGTGCATTGATATAAAAAGCAAGAATAACTAATGTTTTTTTGATTTCTGATCTTGCGATATAACTCAGAAAGGATTAAAAAATACTAGTAATTTAAGTTAGAGACATATCTATGGTCGTACAGGCATTTGCCTTTTATCTATTTGCAGGAATATTGCTGGTAAGCGCTTTAATGGTTATTACGGCGCGTAATCCTGTGCATTCTGTATTATTCCTTATTTTGGGTTTCTTTAATGCTGCGGGGCTGTTCGTATTGCTTGGCGCAGAATTTATTGCGATGATTCTTGTTATTGTTTATGTCGGCGCGGTGGCGGTGTTGTTCTTGTTCGTAGTTATGATGCTTGATATTGATTTTGCTAATTTGCGAAAGGGTGCGATGCAATACATCCCTGTAGGCATTGTTATTGGTGCTATCTTGTTGTTTGAGCTGGTTGCGGTTTATTCTTATTGGCAATTTGCCCCTGAAGCGGCGCAAAATATTGCTCTGCCTTTGGCTGAATTTGGAGAGCTGCAAAATTCTGAAGCTTTGGGAATGGTTTTATATACGGATTATATTTTTGCTTTCCAGATGTCGGGGCTTATTTTATTTGTGGCGATGATCGGCGCGATTGTTTTAACTAATCGCACGCGCCCCAATATCCGTAAGCAAAAAGTGGCCGAACAGCATGCAAGAAAAGCCTCTGATGTTTTAGAGGTTACACAAGTAACCTCAGGGACGGGGGCTTGATATGTTGGATATAGGGATGCAGCATTACTTAATTCTTGCGGGGATTTTATTCACTATCGGGGTTTTCGGGATTTTCCTTAACCGTAAAAATGTGATCGTTATTTTAATGTCGATTGAGTTAATGCTTTTGGCAGTGAATATTAATTTTGTAACATTTTCGGCTTATCTTGGTGATTTAACAGGGCAGGTTTTTGTTATGTTTACACTGACTGTTGCTGCGGCTGAGGCTGCTATTGGTTTGGCTATTTTGGTTGTTTTCTTCCGTAATAAAGGCTCTATCGCTGTGGAAGATATTTCAGGGATGCAGGGGTAGGATATGGAATTACTAGCTGTCTTTTCCCCGTTATTTGCTTTTATTGTGGCAGGTTTGTTTGGTAAGCAGCTTGGTGCTTTTGGTGCGCAGGTGGTTACTTGTACTTGCATTATCATTGCCGCCCTTGCTTCTATAACGTTGTTTTTTGATGTTATTATGACTGAAAATATGGTTGACGGCGCGTATAAAACTACGCTGGCGACGTGGATTACCTCGGGTGACTTTACGGTTTCTTGGGCATTAAGAGTTGATCAATTGGCCGTTGTTATGATGTGCGTGGTTAATATTGTTTCTGCGTGTGTGCATGTGTATTCAGTTGGCTATATGAGCCATGATCCATGCAAGGGGCGTTTCATGGCTTATTTAAGCTTGTTCACTTTTGCGATGCTTATGTTGGTGACTTCGGATAACTTGCTTCAGCTATTCTTTGGTTGGGAAGGGGTTGGCGTTGCCTCTTATCTTCTTATCGGGTTTTGGAATCATAAATCCAGTGCAAACGCCGCCGCGCAAAAGGCTTTTGTGGTTAACCGCATTGGTGATTTGGGGCTGGCTCTTGGGATTATGGCGATATTCGTTGTTTTCGGAAGTGTTGAGTTCTCTACGATATTCGACAATCCTGCGCAATATGCCGACACAACGATGAGCTTTTTCGGCTTTGAGCTACATGCTCTTACCGTTATTTGTCTGTTGTTGTTTATGGGCGCAGTTGGTAAATCAGCGCAGCTCGGCTTACATACTTGGCTTCCCGATGCGATGGAAGGGCCAACGCCTGTATCTGCTCTAATCCACGCCGCTACTATGGTTACGGCGGGTGTTTTCCTTGTGGCGCGTTTCTCGCCACTATTTGAATATGCGCCAGATGCGCTTATGGTGGTGGCTGTACTTGGCGCGACCACGGCGTTTGTTGCGGCGACTATCGGCCTTACACAATTCGATATTAAGCGCGTGATTGCTTATTCCACGATGAGCCAGCTTGGCTATATGTTCTTTGCGCTTGGCGTTTCGGCATATGGCGCGGCGATATTCCACCTTATGACACATGCATTCTTTAAGGCGTTGCTATTTCTTGGCGCAGGCTCTGTTATTCATGCGATGTCGGATGAACAAGATATGCGCAAAATGGGCGGGCTTTGGAAGAAAATACCTGTTACTTATGCGCTAATGTGGATTGGCTCACTCGCGCTTGTCGGGATATTCCCGTTTTCTGGTTATTATTCCAAAGATATTGTGCTAGAGGCCGCGTGGGCAGATCATACTTGGTTTGGTAATTATGCTTATTGGATGGGAATTGCGGCGGCAATTATGACTGCATTTTATAGCTGGCGTTTGATTATCATGACTTTCCACGGCAAGCCTCGCGCAAGTGAAAAAGTAATGAGCCATGTTCATGAATCGCCTTCTATAATGCTAATGCCGCTGATTGTTTTGGCTGCGGGAGCTATTCTTGCGGGCTCGGTATTTTATGGTGGCTTTGTTGGCTCTGCTTATGAGCATCATGCGTCTGCTGAGGCTTATGATAAGATTATGCCAGCAGCTGGCGGCGATGATTCTCATGCTAAACCTAGCCATGAAACGGTAAATGTTTGGTCTAAGGAATATTTCTGGCATGATTCTATAGTTGTGTTGCCACAAAATGATACAGTAGAGGCTGCTCACTCTGCGCCATTTTGGGTGAAAAAATTACCGTTAGCCGTTGGAATATTCGGTATATTGCTGGCATATCTTATTTATATGGTTAAGTCAGGCTCATCGTCGGTTATTGCGCGTATATTTAAACCTTTGCATGTGTTGTTCTTTAACAAATGGTTCTTTGATCCGATTTATGAGGTTTTATTTGTTAAAAATGCCGTGGCT
>JAMONE010000133.1 GCA_027066695.1 Micavibrio sp.
TTACACTTTAGTGTTTTTATTTATAGTGTAAGAATAAATCCCTTGTGCAGTTGAGTTAAATGTTTTGTATAAATCAATGAAAAATCCTCTGGAAGATTGTGTCACTACACTTGTTAATTTTTATGGAATTAGATGCGACGTTTATGCAATTATATCTGAGCTACCCTCTTCTAAAATTATAAACTTTAATAATTTATCTTATGTAGCTGAAAAGCTTGATTGCAATATAAAAGAAGTTAATTGTGATATTAATGAATTGAAAAAAATTCATGTGCCTGTTGTTGTTTTTCTTAATAATGGTGAAACACGTATTTACTTTCCTGAAAGCATAGGTATAAGCCAGTTATATTTGCCAGGAACTGGGCTTGTTGATGAAACTTTGGAATCTATAGATAACGTATATTCTGGAAAAATAGCTTTATTTGTTCCAGCTAAAAATAAAATTCAAGCACGTATAGATCATATGCTTAAGGGCTTTGCAATTGATTGGTTTTGGGAGCCAGTTCGTAAAAATTGGAATAGTTATGCAGAAATTTTATTAAGTTCGCTTTTTATAAATATTCTAGTTTTAGCATTACCGTTATTTACAATGAACGTATATGACCGTGTTATTTCTAATTTTGCAGAATACACATTAATAGCTTTAACCGTAGGTATAGTTTTAGCTTTATTATTTGATTTTATTTTTAAAATAACGAGATCATATATTTTAGAAACTTTAGCAGCTGACATTAGTACAAAATATGATTCAGATTTAATGGAGCGTTTACTGCAAATAAAAATTTATGCAATGAAAATGTCTGTTGGTGAGCGAGTTAATATTTTTAGAGAGCTTCAAACTATCAGGGATTTTTTTGCATCACGTTTAATTCCAATGGTTGTTGATTTACCGTTTTTTATTCTTTTTTGTTTTATTATTTATTTAATTTCACCGCCGTTATCTATAATTCCTGTTATAGGAACGTTGGTTATACTTACAATTAATTTTGCAGGAAAATTCGCTATAGGTAAATCTACTAAAAAATATTTTTCTTCTATGCAAAATAAAACAACTGTTATGGTTGAAACATTAGCGGGAGCTCCTACGATTCAGATGTTTAATGCTACTGGTAGTCGTTTGTTTAAATGGAAGTTTTCTTCTTCTTGCTCAGCGGAGGCGGCTAAAAATAATCATATACTTATTTCTTTTATATCGAATGCATCTTTTCTTGTTGCACATTTGGTTCATGTTTTTATTGTAGTTTTTGGCGTTTATGAAATTATTGATAGTAATTTAACAATTGGTGGATTATTGGCCTGTACAATTATTTCTGGAAGGGCTATGGCTCCAGTTATATCTTCTTCTGGTGTTATTGCACAATTAAAGCAATCTATGGATGTGCTAATAACAATAGATAATTTATTTCATCAGCCCTATGAAAAAATAACATCAGAAAAATGTAGTGTTAAAGGGAATTTAAAAGGAGGGGTAATGCTTAGAAATGTTAGTGCGCGTTACTCTCAACAAACACGCGATGCATTAACAGATGTATCTTTATTAATAAAGCCGAATGAACGTATTGGAATAATAGGGCGTACTGGAGCAGGAAAAAGTACTTTAATTAAAGCTATTTGTGGTAACGTGCAAATTGGTGGAGGGCAAATTTTATTTGATAATTATAATCAAAGCTCAATTTCTCCAACAGAATTAAGGCGAATAATTGCTTTGGTTCCACAGGATCCATTCTTTTTTTCGGGATCTATACGGGATAATGTTTTGCTTGGTGAAGAGATGGCAAGTGAAGAATGCTTGGAAAAAGCTATATATTATTCAGGGTTAGATCTTGTTATGCAGCAAACTGGTGATGGTTTAGATACAGAAGTTGGTGAAAATGGCTCTTGGTTATCAGGCGGACAGAGGCAAGCTATTTCTCTTGCACGTGCATTTGTTCGTGATTCATCAATATTGATTTTTGATGAGCCAACAACAGGCATGGATACTGTTTTAGAAAATAGGTTGCGAACTTCTATGGTAGAATTTTTAAAAGAGCGCACTTTTATAATGGTTACGCATCGTACATCTTTATTATCATTAATTGATAGATTAGTACTTTTTGATAATGGAAAAATCATTGCTGATGGCCCCCGAGATGAGGTCATTAAAAAGGTTTCTAATAAAAATTGATAAGGTTATTTTATGAGTTTATATATGCAAAATCTTCAGAAATTGAAGCACAGACCAACTTTATATTTATCATCTTTATTGCTGATAACATTTTTTTTATGGGCTGGTTTTTTTCAAATTAATGAACATGTTCGAGGCTCTGGACGAATTATTACAGCTGGCAAGTCAAGAGTCATTCAGCATTTAGAGGGAGGGTTAATACAAGATATTTTTGTAGAAGAAGGAAAAATTGTAGAAAAAGGTGACATACTTTTTAATATAATAGATAAAAATTCTGAATCTGAACTTAAGGAAAATGAACTTTTAATTCAATCTTATTATATTAGAAAACAACGTTTAGAAAGTGAAGTTAACGATAGTAATGATGTTATATTTGCGCGTAAATTTATAGAGAAATTTTCTGAAATAGTTAAATTAGAAAAATATTTGTTTAAATCAAGAAGATTAGAATTTATTGAAAAAATAAGTGGAATAAAAGAACGCTATAAACAAAAGGTTCATAAATTAGAAGAGCTTAGCTCTACAGTCGAAAATTTAAAGCAAGAAATATATATTGTTCAAGAACAGCTTGCTATTAAGAAAAAGTTATATGATGCTGGGGCAATATCTAAAAGTATTTACCTTGAAACAAAATCATCAGAAAAAAATTTTTTAACTCGTATATCTAAGGTTGAAAAAGAAATTCCTGTTGTACGTGCAGAACGCGCAGAAATTTTAAACTTAATTGATGAAACAGAACAAAAATGGAAAACCTCCCTTGTTGATGAACTTAACACGTTAGTCATTGATATAGGGCGTATTAATGAAAGAATTATTGCATTAAAGGATAAAGTAAATAGAACGTCGATTGTATCGCCAGTCAGGGGAATTATTGATAAGCTATCTGTTAATACGATTGGAGGTGTTGTACAATCAGGTCAAATTTTAACTGAAATCACCCCAATTGATGAGAAGCTTATTGCAGAGGGACGTATATCAACTGGTGATCGAGGTAAAATATGGCTTGGTATTCCTGCCCTTTCTAAAATTACGGCATATGATTATACAATATATGGTGGTATAGATGGGGTTTTGACTTACATTAGCTCTGATAGTTACTTTGATAATAAAAGTATAGAATATTACAAAGTGCAGGTATCATTAAAAATAGATGGTATTTCACCAGATATAAAAATTTATCCTGGAATGACTATTGAAATGGGGTTTATTACGGGTAAAACTTCTGTTTTAAATGCAATACTAAAACCATTTTGGCGTATACGAGATAATGCTTTACGTGAAACATAGAGGTTGTCTACTATTAACATTCATGAAACGCTATAATTTCTAGTGTACACACATAATATTGGCTTATGGCTTCACAATGGATAAGCTGAACGTAATTAAGGATGCCACGATAAGACCCAATTATAAAAATATTTTAAGTGATTTTAAAGAACGTTTGTACAGCTTTATGATGGTTTATAATTGCGCATAAAATTTAGGGCAATTGGTAGGAAAACACCCTACGAATGTGCATTGACATGGTGGTAAAAACAGCCCAAATTATTTAATCACAACCCAAACTACTGTTGGATGGGGCAAATGCCTAGGATGAAGTAAAATGAGTGTTTTAATATATTTGATACCAATAGCATTAATGCTTGGCTTGCTTGGTTTAGTGGCGTTTATATGGAGTATTAAGTCAGGTCAATATGATGATCTTGAGGGAGATGCTCGTCGTATATTGATTGATGAAGATGATAATGATGACTGATATTAAAAAATCGGTAATGTTTTTGGCCAGTCCAAGGGCTGTTTTTTATACATTGATCTGGCTTATGGTGTTGTTATTCGTGGGGACTGTGGCGCAAAAATATATTGGCCTATATGCGGCGCAAAATCTTTTCTTTTCTTCTTTTGTTGTGTGGTTTGGAATAGTTCCTCTTCCAGGTGGCTTGCTAACGCTTGGGTTTCTTGCGCTTTGTATGTTGGTTAAGCTGTTATTGGCTAGCCGCTGGAGCTTTCGAAATTCAGGGGTTATTGTCACTCATATAGGATCGCTTTTATTGTTGCTTGGCGGGCTTGTTACCTATTTGCACGCGCAAGAGGGCAATATGATTATCTATGAGGGGCAGCGTTCGAATTGGTTAAATAATTATCATGAGCGTGAATTTATTATTGAAGAGCGCGGTAGCAAGAAAATTATAGCTTCGTTTAATTATAATGAAATTAATGCGGGGGCGGCTTTACCTGTTCCCAAGCTTTCGGTGCGCATTGAAATTATTAAAGCCTGTAAAAATTGCGATATATTTTTGCGCAAAGATGCTAGCGATGAATTTAAGGGTATGGCTGCTAAAATGGATATTGCCAGCATTCCTGATGAAAAAGAGGTCGAGCAAAATCGCGGCGCGGTGCAGTTTAGAGTTATTGGCGCAGGAGAAGAGCAAGACGGTATTTATTTCTCGGCTGATTTTATAGATGCTAGCCCTAAAATCGAGATTAATGGTTTGGTTTATAATATAGCATTACGGCACAAAAGAACGCATTTGCCGTTTGAAATAGAGCTTGTAGATTTTGAAAGAATTTTACATGCAGGCACTAGCAAGCCACAAAGCTATAAGTCAGAGGTTATATTGCATGATGAAAATGGCGGGCAGTGGCGATCTATCATACAGATGAACGAGCCTTTGCGTTATCGTGGCTATACATTTTATCAATCATCTTTTGTCGAGAATAAAGACGGTGATGCCACTGTTTTGGCTGTAGTTAAAAATGCTGGGCGGATGTTCCCTTATATTGCCAGCATCATTATGTGTATTGGTTTATTGATGCATGTATTTATTAGACTGCCTAAGCTTATCCGCAAGTCAATGGTGGTTAAGTCTGTAATTATTATTGGCGCAGCTCTACTATCATTTACTGCGCCTGCTCAAGCCAAAGATTTTAGCAAGTTATCGCTTATTCCTATACTCGATCAGGGGCGTGTAAAGCCGCTTGATAGCTTTGCTAGAACATATCTTGAGATAATTTATGGCCGTGATAAATTGCCTTCAATGAGCGCTATCGAGTGGCTTGCTGAAGTGATTTTTGATCCTGATATGGCATATAAGCGCGAGATATTTAATATCGCCAACCCAAAAATTGTTGATGCGCTGGGGCTGGAGCGCAGAAAGACGCATCGCTATTCTTATGCGGAAACAACAATTGCTTTTTATTCGAATACAAAAACATGGCAAAGCCTGATTTCTATGCCAGCTAATAAAATGAGCGAGCCGCAAAGGCAGCTTTTGGAGGTCTTTACAAAGACGCAGCTTTTTGGTGAATTATCGCGTTCTTTATCATTGTTATTTCCTGAATTTGAGATTTTTAATGCGGAGCTTGCCGATATTCTTGGTGTTGAAAAGGGGGCGTTTGTTAGTTTTTCAAAAATCCGTAACCAAAGGGAATTTATCAATAAAATAGCAAGTGGAATTAACGAAGAGAATGCCAAGCTAATAGGCTTAGCCTACCATATGAAAGAGCTTAGCGGGGATAAGAGTAGCGATGTGCTTAAAATTATTCCGCCGCAATGGGATAATAAAGAAAAATTATGGTTCTCGCCTTGGGGAATTAGTGCGCATGGTCAAGGCTCACCCGATAGCGCAAAATTTTTGAACATGTGGGGGGATCTTGTTATTGCGTATCGCGCGGGAGACAGCGTGAAGTGGAATGATATGACAGCGCAAATATATAATTTTTCTTTGCGCATGGCAGGGCAGAAAAATTTGAAGAAAGCTGTTGAGCTTGAAGTATCGTTTAATAATGCAAAGCCATTTGTGATTAGCCTTGCTCTTTATATTGCGGCGTTATTTACGGCTATGCTTAGTCTTATGATCTGGCCGCAACATATGCGTAAATTGGCTTTTGCATTTATATTGGCGGGGTTTGCATTTCATTTCGCTGGTATAGGCGTACGTATGTTTATTATGCAGCGCCCGCCTGTTACCAATATGTACGAATCTATAATATTCGTGAATTTGGTGATTTGTTTATTTGGTATTTTAATGGAGTGGCGATTAAAAAATATGATTGGCATTTTTAGTGCGGCTTCTATGGGGGTGGTGCTTCATTTTATCGGTATTAGATTTGATGCTGATGGTGATACTATGGGGATGCTCTCGGCGGTGCTGGATACTAATTTCTGGCTGGCAACGCATGTTGTGACTATCACTATTGGTTATGGAGGGTGCTTTGTCGCGGGGGTTTTGGGGCATATCTATTTAATACGCCGATTTTTCAGGCCTGATGATAGGAAGGCACTATCCGAGCTATTTCGTAATATGCAAGGCGTGGTCTTTGTCGCGCTTCTATTTACTGTTATGGGGACAATACTTGGCGGTATTTGGGCAGATCAATCTTGGGGGCGTTTTTGGGGGTGGGATCCTAAGGAAAACGGTGCGCTTTTGATTGTGCTATGGCTTATATTTGTTGTTCATGGGCGTTTGGGCGCAATGATTGGCGAGCTTGGGTTCGCAGCCTTGATGGTTTGTACGAATATCATTGTGGCAATGGCATGGTTTGGTGTTAACTTGCTCGGCGTTGGGCTTCATTCTTATGGATTTACGCAAAACACAACAATTAGTTTTGTTTTATTTTGTGGCTTTGAGCTTTTATTTGCGGCTGGTTTGTATAGCTATATCAGGTTGTCAAAAAATAGAACGGCAAGGGCAATATGAAGATAGTTGTTGTTATCATTGCTGTTCTTTCTATTTTTGCTTTGGCGATTGGCTATGACATGTACGCTACGCCAAAGCTTATTCCTGTGCAGGCGGATGAGCCATCTTTTAACTCTTTAGGCATTGTTCCTGATTTTACTTTTGAGACTATCGAGGGGAAAAAGCTTTCTATTGCGGATTTCAGGGGTAAAGTTGTTATCATGAAGTTTTGGGCGACTTGGTGCGCTACTTGTACTATCGAAATGCCTGATATGTTGGATTTAGTGAAAAGCTATGGTGGGGGAATTGTGTTGCTTGCTATCTCCAGCGATTCTAAAATTGAAGAAATAACAAAATTTATAGATAAGCATGATGAGGCAGCGCAAAAAATATTTAAATCTTCTGATGTATATGTAGCTTTAGATGCGAACCGTGCAATTACCTATGATATGTTTTTAACCGAGCGCTACCCCGAGACTATTATTATTGCGCCTAATGGTGAGATGGTTAGGAAAATTGTGGGTGAGTTTGATTGGAGCAGCGAAAAAATTAAATCCTATTTAACGCAGCTTATAGAGCTTCCCGAAAAATAAATAATTTTATACTTATTTTTTTATATCCCTGTTCTTTAATTGGAGCGGGGGTTTTGTTTTTTCAAGCCTTGGGGAAATTGATTCTTATCTGAGTAATTGACTTCGATCAATTATTGTGTCTATATATAGTGGCAATATCGACTTGCAGACACAATATCTAGTGTTTGCAGTGATTCTTCTTTTAAGACCACTTCTATGAAATTTTTAACCTTTAATGAAAATGGAGCTTTTACCATGAGCCATAACATCGCTGTTCTACCCCAATCTGAAACTGATAAAAATACACCTGCTGATAATGATATAGATCATATCACGCAGCTTTTTGGTGGCACTGATGTTGATTGCTCGCACGCGGTGAGTGAGTATATTTCAGGCTCTGATTGGCGAATTAAGGCGAATGCTAATACTGGTTATTCCAATGCTGGGCTTGTAAATAATCTGGCGGGTAAATTAATCGCTAATTACTGGCTTGATGAGGTTTACAGCCCCGAAGAAGGCGGAGCGCACCGTAAAGCTGATCTTCATATCCATGATCTTGATTGCTTGACGGGCTATTGCGCGGGCTGGTCTTTACGCGCTCTGCTTAATGAGGGGTTTAACGGCGTTAATGGCCGCGTATCTTCACGCCCGCCGCGTCATTTCCGTGAAGCTTTGGGGCAGATGAGTAACTTCCTCGGGATTTTACAATCCGAATGGGCAGGAGCGCAGGCATTTAGCTCGTTCGATACTTATCTTGCGCCATATGTTTTCTACGATGATCTTTCCTTTACCGATGTTAAGAAAGCTATTCGCCAGTTCGTTTATAATTTGAATGTTCCTGCGCGTTGGGGGCAATCACCATTTACTAATATCACTCTTGATATAACTGTGCCCGAGGATTTGGAAAATCAGTTCCCGACATATAATGATCTGCATTTCTTTAAAGATGTCGGTGATGATGATCTTCTTTTAAGATTGCAGCAGCGTGACATGGGCGTTCGCAGCCTTGAAGATGCAACATTCAAGCATTTCCGCCCTGAAATGGATCTTATTAATATTGCCTATTATGAGGTTATGACTGAAGGCGATTCGAGTGGCCAACCATTCACTTTCCCCATTCCCACAGTAAATATAACCGAGGATTTCGACTGGGACAGCAAAGTTGCTAATGCAATATTTGATAATACTGCTAAGGTAGGCTCATCATATTTCCAAAACTTTGTTGGCTCGCAGTGGATGATAAACGATAAAGGCGAGCGTGTGCGTAATCCTGAAGCTTACTCCCCTGGTGCGGTGCGCTCTATGTGTTGTCGTTTGCAGCTTGATCTGCGTGAGCTTTTGAAGCGCGGAAACGGCTTGTTTGGCTCGGCTGAAATGACAGGCTCGCTCGGCGTTGTGACGATTAATATGGCGCGTTTAGGCTATCGCTTTAAGGGTGATATAGAAGGGCTTTATGCAGAGCTTGACCGCTTGATGGATATTTCGAAATCTACGTTAGAGAAAAAACGCGGCTTTGTTCAAAAGATGTATAATCGCGGCCTGTTCCCTTATACTGCGCGTTATTTGCCATTCTTGCGTAATCATTTCTCAACAATTGGTGTTAACGGTATGAATGAGATGGTGCGTAACTTTACTGGCGATCAACTTGATATTACCGATGAGTTTGGCATGAAGCTAAGCCTTGATGTTTTAGAGCATATGCGCCAGAAAATGATCCAATATCAGGAGGAATCAGGCAATCTTTATAACCTCGAAGCAACGCCAGCCGAAGGCACAACATACCGCTTTGCCAAGGAAGATAAGAAGCATTATCCTGATATTTTACAAGCGGGAATGGGCGAGAATATCTACTATACTAACTCTTCGCAAATCCCTGCTGGTCACACGGATGATCCGTTTGAAGCACTTGAGCTGCAAAATAAATTACAGTGTAAATATACGGGCGGTACGGTTTTACACCTATATATGAGCGAGAAACTCTCGGATTCAGAGAGCTGTAAGAATTTTGTTAAAAAGGTTACCAGCAATTATCAGCTTCCATATATTACCGTAACGCCAATATTTTCAACTTGTGATACACATGGTTATCTAAATGGTGAGCAGCCTGAATGCCCTGAATGCGGCGAGAAAACCAATGTTTGGACGCGCGTTATGGGGTATTTGCGCCCAGTAGAGAGCTTTAACACTGGTAAAAAAGGCGAGCATTTAGAGCGTAAGCATTTCGAAGAATGCCGAATAGAGTCAGCTGATTTGTTTGGTAAACTTTAAGGTATAGTAGTTTAGGTTAAAAATCACACAATGTCATTTCGAACGATTGCATAGCAAGAGGAGAAATCTTATCAAGCTGCAACATGTAAGAGCTCTCCACTAACATGTTCGAGATGACAGGTTACTATAAATAGTGTTTAGCATTCCCGAGAAATCGGGGATCCACCTTTCTTATTGAAACTTATGTATCTCCGATCAAGTCGGAGATACTAAAAATGGATAGATTGAAATATAACCATGCAAGCATTATGTAGTATAGAGCAACCAGATTTTTCTCCTCCATCAATGGCGAAGGAGAAAATTTTGCCGATTTACAGTGTAACGCCGTTTACTATGTTGGATTTCCCAGCTCATACGGCGTGCATAGTGTGGTTTTCGGGCTGTAATATGCGCTGTGGCTACTGTCATAATCCGCAGATTGTTAAGGGCAGGGGGCGCGGAGATTTATCAGAAGTTCTAGCATTTCTTGAAAAGCGTCGCGGGCTTTTGGACGCGGTTGTATTGTCTGGCGGTGAGGCTAGTTTATATCCAGCTCTTCCTGATTTTATAAAAACAGTGCGGGATATGGGATACGCGGTGAAGCTTGATACTAATGGCTTAAAGTCCGATGCTGTGCGCAGCTTTTTGGATAATGGCTGGCTTGATTATGTCGCGCTTGATTATAAAGCTC
>JAMONE010000134.1 GCA_027066695.1 Micavibrio sp.
CATGGCGTAGTCGGCGGTTTGCACAGTTACGTGGTGTAAGCCTTCGGGTGTTTGCGGCTCGGGCGCGTCCTTGATTTTATAACCGATGGTTAAGCGGTACGGCTTTGTATGATCGCCCTCATAATCGGAATACACCGCGTAGATTACATCATCAACACGGTTTTCAATGCTTTGCCCGATATTTTTGGCAAAGAAATCCTCCCAAAGAGCGTTAATTTCCTCGGCTGCTTTTTCATTGCAGGTAATGATAGATAGTCCGATAACGGAAAAACTATCTAGCTTTTCAAGCCCTGCTTTTACTTCGTAATCACTCATATGTTAACGCCAAGTTTCTCAGCCACGGTGTAGATATCTTTATCGCCGCGACCACTTAAATTAAGCACCATTATGTGATCTTTTGGCAGATCACCAGCTATTTTAAGTATATGCGCATAGGCATGAGCGGATTCTAGTGCGGGGATGATGCCCTCTAGTTTCGCGCATAGCTGAAATGCTTCTAGGGCTTCATCATCTGTGATACTGACATAGTTTACGCGCTTTGTATCGAACAGCCATGCGTGTTCTGGGCCAATTCCTGGATAATCAAGCCCTGCGGAAATAGAGTGCGCTTCTTGGATTTGTCCATCCTCATCTTGCAGGAAATAGGTTTGCATACCGTGCAAAATACCAGCTCTCCCGCCATTTAAGCTTGCTGCATGTTTGTCTGTATCAACGCCTAAGCCTGCGGCTTCTACTCCGATCATCTCAATATTTGCATCATTCAAAAACGGATGGAATATGCCCATAGCGTTCGATCCGCCGCCGATACATGCGATCAAGCTATCAGGCAAGCGTCCTTCACGCTCCATCATTTGCTCACGTAGTTCCTTGCCGATCACAGATTGAAAATCACGTACCATCATTGGAAATGGGTGCGGCCCGCCAACTGTGCCGATAAGGTAATAAGTGTCATGAACATTGCTAACCCAATCGCGCATAGCCTCGTTCATGGCATCTTTCAGCGAGGCCGAGCCAGCCGTAACAGGGCGCACTTCCGCGCCAAGCAGCTTCATGCGAAATACATTAGGCGATTGACGCTCAACATCTTTTTCGCCCATGAATATAGTGCAGGGAATATCAAACAACGCGCAAACCGTAGCTGTGGCAACGCCGTGCTGGCCTGCACCTGTCTCGGCGATAATACGAGTTTTACCCATGCGCATGGCGAGTAATACTTGCCCGATGCAGTGATTAATTTTATGTGCGCCAGTGTGGTTTAGCTCCTCGCGCTTAAAATAAATCTTCGCGCCTTTATCCCCTTTGGCTAGATGCTTAGTCGTTTTCTCGGCGAAATATAGCGGCGATGGCCTGCCTATATAATTATTGGCTAAATCATCAAATTGCGCCCAAAAAGCAGGATCAGCTTTGGCTTCCTCATATGCTTTTTCAACATCTAATATAAGTGGCATAAGTGTTTCTGCGACATAGCGTCCGCCATATTCACCGAAATGCCCATGTTTGTCGGGCGAGTTTATAAGTTCTTTTGTCATGAAGTGGACTATAAACGTAATGGATTTATTTGAAAAGTGTTAAGTCAAGGATCAGAAATAATAAAATCTAAACTACCTGAAATTAGCGTTCCCATAAATGGAACTATAGAATCCATAGTAAGCGTTGCTGCTTCGGAGAAGATAATAGAAAGGGCATCGGGCGTATATTGCATGGTAGTATCTATAATATTGCCATAATGACTAAGCGCGATATCAAGTAAATCAGCATCCGGATTAAGCTCTTTTTCCAAAACAGTGGATTTGGAGAAATTTGCCCATATGCCAAGTGTCATTAAGCTCGCTACTCTTGCAAATGTTGTGTTGAGCTTCCATGCGGTTGAAAAGAACTCATTGTTGTTTTTATCGTTCATTATCTTGCCGTTGTTCCTTTATTAAAACTGTGTTGATTATAAGGATAAAAGCATTGAATACTCAATCTAGTGTCACAACAAAGTGACACCATCCATCCTAAGCCCTTGACTTTTAAACGTTTTAGGGTTATAAATGGATAATGATAGAAGATATTTTTGAAACTTTAGGATTTAAGCCAGAGGAGGCAAAGACATATCTTGCCTTGCTCGATTGCGGGGTTTCTACAGGCGGGGAGATATCAAAATTTATGG
>JAMONE010000135.1 GCA_027066695.1 Micavibrio sp.
GCAGCTATTAACGCTCGCGCTACAGCACTGCCAATTGCGCCAACGCCAGCTATTCCGATTTTTGTTTGTTCAAATCTATTGGGGATAGTCATCATTATTTCATATATCTATTTGGAATCAATCTTGCTTGAGCATAATAATGTAAATCATGGAACAGTGGCAAGATCAATCAATAATATTAGCTGTGCGCAGGCATGGTGAAAATGGCGCGATTATATCGTTAATCACGCAAGACTATGGTCGCCAATCAGGCTATCTACGCGGTGCATTTTCTGTTAAAAATCGCGGTACACTTGAGGTAGGTAATATTGTTGACGCAAATTGGAGGGCGCGTAACGCCGATGATTTGGGTTCATTAACCCTAGAGCTATCAAGATCAACAGCCGCGCGTATTATGCAAGACCCGCTAAAGCTTGCTGCGTTGCAATCTGCTTGTTCTATATGTGATGCGGCTTTGCCTGAAAAAGATGGACATGCAGGTATTTACCATGGCTTGTCCGCGCTTCTTGATATATTAGAGGGCGAAGTTTGGGCGCAAGGCTATATCATGTGGGAGATAGCGTTGCTTAAAGAGCTGGGCTTTGCTCTGGATTTAAGCAAATGCGCTGGCGGCGGAGATAGTGCAACGCTTACCTATATAAGTCCCAAAACTGGCCGCGCCGTTAGTCTTAAATCTGGTGAGCCATATAAAGATAAATTGCTTCCTTTGCCAGAATTTTTAAAGCCCAATGGCGGCCAATCAGGGCTTGAGGATATGGTTATAGGTTTACAAATGACACGGTTTTTCCTCGAGCATTGGGTTTTTGTGCATCATAACCGTGGATTGCCTGAGGCAAGGCAAAGGTTAGGCTTGCGTTTTGTTGAGCATTTTGCCAAAACAGATATAAATACAAGAAACATAGATAAACTGGGTAGCGAAATTCATGCCGCAAGATGAAGTAGTATCAGAAATAATAGATCAGCCAATGACCGAGATCCTTTCGGATCGTTACTTGTCTTATGCGCTTTCAACGATTATGAGCCGCTCGCTGCCTGATGTGCGTGATGGTATGAAACCTGTACATCGCAGGCTTATGTATGCGATGTATCAGCTAAAGCTTAACCCTAATTTGCGCCCTAAAAAATCTGCGCGCGTTGTTGGTGATGTGATTGGTAAGTTCCACCCACATGGCGATACGGCAGTTTATGACGCGATGGTGCGCCTTGCACAAGAGTTTTCACAGCGATATCCTCTTGTCGATGGGCAAGGGAATTTCGGTAATATTGATGGCGATAATGCAGCGGCAATGCGTTATACAGAAGCGCGGCTGACGGCCGTTGCTATCATGATGCTTGAAGGCATTGAGGAGGACGCAGTAGATTTCCGCCCTACTTATGATGGTTCAGAGCTTGAGCCTGTTGTGCTTCCAGGTGGTTTTCCGAATCTATTGGCTAATGGCTCTAGCGGTATTGCTGTCGGCATGGCAACGAATATCCCACCTCATAATGTGGCCGAGCTTTGCTGTGCTATGGAGCTTATGCTTGAAAAAGACCCGAGCATTGCCGAGATTGTAGAAATTGTTCAAGGCCCTGATATGCCAACTGGCGGAATTATGGTAGAGGCGCGTGAAGATGTTGTTAAAGCTTATGAAACAGGCAGAGGCGCATTTCGCATTCGCGCACGTTGGGAAAAGGAAGAGCTAAAGCAGGGAATGTATCAAATTATTGTCACTGAAATCCCGTATCAGGTGCAAAAATCTAAGCTAATCGAGAAAATTGCTGACCTTATTCACCTTAAAAAGCTCCCGCTATTGGATGATGTGCGCGATGAATCTGCCGAAGATATCCGCCTTGTTATTGTGCCAAAAAACCGCAATGTGGAAGCCGAAATCCTTATGGAGGCATTGTATCGCAGCTCTGACCTTGAAACGCGGTTCAATATGAATATGAATGTGCTGGAAAATGGTCTTGTGCCAAAGGTCATGAACATCAAAGAAGTACTGCAACACTGGATGAACCATCAGCAAGAGGTGCTGGTGCGTCGCGCTCAATTCCGTTTGGCTAAAGTTATGCATCGTTTAGAGGTCTTGCAGGGCTATCTTGTTGTCTATCTGAATATTGATGAGGTTATCCGTATCATCCGTTTTGAGGATGAGCCAAAGCAATGTTTGATGGATCGTTTTGATCTGACAGAGGTTCAAACCGAAGCAGTTTTAAACCTGCGTTTACGTCGTTTGCATAAGCTTCAAGAAATAGAAATCCGCACCGAGCATGATGAATTAATCAAAGAACGCGATGCGCTTGAAAAACTCATTGGCTCAGAAGCGCGTCAATGGACTCGGATCAAAAAGCAAATTACTAATATCAAAAATCTGTTTGGGCAAGATACCGAGCTTGGCCGCCGCCGCACTACTATCGGTGCAGTGCCTGCGCCAATAGAGGTTGATCTTGATGCTCTGATGATTGAAAAAGAGCCAGTAACGATCATTTGCTCATCACAAGGCTGGGTCAAAGCTCTTAAGGGGCATGGGCATAAAGCTGGCGATATCAAATATAAAGAAGGTGATCGCGGCCAGTTCATAATAGAGGCGCAAACCACTGATAAACTGGTTGTTTTCGCTAGTAACGGGCGTTTTTATACGCTTGGCTGTGATAAATTGCCCTCTGGCCGTGGCTTTGGTGAGCCGCTGCGCATTATGGTTGATATTCCCAATGATGCAGATATCGTAATGATGCGCCTGCATATGCCTGCAACAAAAATGTTGGTAGCCTCTAGTGATGGGCGCGGTTTTGTTGTGTCATCTGATGATATTTTGGCGCAAACCAAAACGGGTAAGCAGGTTCTTAATGTCTCGGGCAAGGCCTGCGCAGCTATTTGTCGCTATATGAATGATGGTGACGATCATATCGCCATTATTGGTAAAAACCGTAAAATGCTGGTGTTCCCAATTGCCGAGCTTCCAGAAATGAGTAAGGGCAAGGGCGTTATATTGCAAAAATTTAAAGATGGCGGGCTGTCCGATGCAAAAACCTTTAACCTTGAGCGTGGCTTGTCCTATAAATATGGCTCTGGCTCAACTATAGTCGAGGATATAACTCCGTGGATAGGCAAACGCGCCTCCGCTGGTCGCCTCCCGCCTAATGGTTTTCCTAAGAGTAATCGTTTTGATTATCGTTTTTAGATTATTTTAAGCACCTCGTCATGGCACGCTTTATGCATGCAATCCATAGATTACACGGATTACACGGATAAACCGTGTAACAGGCAAGCCGTGTAATGACGAAAGGGGCTAAATGTCTTATTTAAAATTTAAAGCAACATTTACTCAACCATGCCTTAAATAAATCACGATAGCTAATATCACCAGCCACACGCTCCAAAAAGCCAAGCTTAAGCGCAGGGATTGTTTTATTTTTCTGCGTTGATACCATGTGCGGGGTTTTATGCCTTTTAGGGTGAATACAGCCTTAGCTGATAAATTTACGCATATGATATTAATAGCGAGCAAAAGTGCCGCGCCGTAGGCTTGTTCCATTAATCCTGCGCCTGCGGCAATTCCCATTGTCACGGTTGGCGGCATTAATGCAACTGCGACCATAACCCCGACCATAGTGCTGGATACTCCGCTGGTTAGGGATAGCACAGCCGCAGCCCCCGAAGCGAGCGCAAGGATTATCCCGCCAAAACCGACATCGGTGCGTTGCAGGAATTCATGACTGGTTATAAAATTTTCAGGCGGGGTTATAAATCCCATAGCAAGGCTAAGTCCTAGCGTTAAACCAAATCCTATAGCATTTGCTTTAAGTGCCTGTTTAACCATATTTTTATCGCCTAGCGTTATGCCAAAGCTTAGTGCTAGGTTCGGCCCCAAAAGTGGCGCAATTACCATCGCCCCGATAATCACGGCCAAGTTATTAGTAATCAAGCCAATCGCAGTTACCAGCGTGGAAAGAAACACAAGAATAAGAAAATCACTGTTAGTTGTCGCACCTTTTAATATTTGATCGTACAAAGCTTCGCGCGTGAGAGAGCCATAGGTTTTCTTGGCGTTACCGTTTTCTTCAATCTCTTCTTCGTAGCGCGGAATCGTTGTCTCTACAGGAGTAATGATAATTCGCCAGCCTTCATCTTTGCCCAAATTGCGCTGTATCCTATCGGTAATGCTTTGCAAATGCTCGGAGGAAACAAGGAAGTTAAACTCACGCGCACTGCTATTGCTTTTAGAGCTAACCCAATGTTCGATAACTCCGACTTCGTCAGCCAGTTTTAACATCGTGTCTTTTTGTGCATCTTTGGCTATTATTTTTAATATGCGTAATGACATATGCTCATCATAAGGATTTGCTACGGAAATTCAACCGCGCCAGGGGTTTTTCTGTAAGGGTTTATTGGGGCTTTTACAGGTGGCGGCGTTGCGCCTTCATATAAATCGCCTTCTTGATAATCATCTTCTATGATTTCCTCCATATCAGATGGCACGGGCGAGCTGGTATCTTCTTTAAGCAAAATCAGAGTAATGCGGCGGTTGCGTGGATCTAGCGGATTATCCGTGATTAGCGGCAAGGTATCTGCTTTGCCCATAACGTTATTCATGCGCTCTGCTGGCATACCTGTATCAAGGATAACACGGCGCGATGCATTGGCGCGATCAGCCGAAAGCTCCCAATTTGTGTATTTCGCGCCCTTGGAATAGCGCGTAGCATCAGTATGCCCACGCAAAGAGAGCTCGTTTGGCATGTCGAGGATAATTTCAGTTATTTGCTGCAATAAAAGCTTTGTTTTATCAAACATTTTTGCGCTGCCTGAGGGGAACATAGAAGTTCCCTCTTGATCAACGATTTGAATGCGCAATCCCTCTGGCGTTATATCTATAAGGATATTTTTGGAAAGCTCTGCCAGAGCTTTATTGCCAGTTATCGCCTGTTTAATTTTTTCCGCAGCGTTTTCAAAGCGTTTCTTTTCTGCTGCTTCACGTTTTTTTGATAAAGCTGATTGGGAATTATCCCCGCGCTTGCGTTGTTTACTGTCTTGCGGGGGGATTATTGGGTTTTTATTGTGCGCCATCGCTCCTTCGGGGGACATGGTAAGCCCGCCCATAACACCGCCTGCGCCACTTGTGCTCTTAGAAACCATAGCTTGACTGGGATTGAAATAGTCGGAAATAGCATTTTTTTGTTCCTTGGTTGTAACATTTAACAGCCACATAAGCAGGAAGAATGCCATCATTGCCGTCACAAAATCTGCATAAGCAACCTTCCACGCACCGCCATAATGCGCGTATGGAAGCTTTATAAGCTCAATCTTTATGCTGTTATCTTGCGACATATTCTTATCCATTAAACCGTTGGTGCGGGCAGTTCATTTAATATTTCTTCAAGCTCAAGGAAGCTTGGTTGTAAATTATGGGGCAGAGCTTTTCTTGCAAATTCAACAGCTACTTGCGGCGCAGCTCCGCCTAGAAATGCAACAATGCCCGCTCTTAATACTTTATAATACATTATTTTTGAATCAGCCTTTTCTAACATAGCAAGGGATAGCGGCCCAAAAATACCGTATGACAGCCAAACCCCTAAAAATGTACCAACCAATGCGCCACCGATAAGTTTACCCAAAACTTCGGGAGGCTCAGAAATTGATGCCATGGTTTTAATAACGCCAAGCACCGCAGCAACAATGCCGAGCGCAGGAATACCTTCTGCCATATGATGCACCGCGTGCCCAGGATGTTGTTCATGATGAGCTATTTCCCCAATCTCTTTATCCATAAGAGCGCCAATTTGCCCTGGATCTTCATTGCCTAGCGAGATAATACGGAAATAGTCACATACAAATTCAACAGCATGATGATTACCATGGAATTTAGGGAATTGAGAAAACAGCTCACTTTCATTAGGATTTTCTACATGTGGCTCTAATGCCAAGAATCCTTTGGATCGCGCAAGCTTAAATAGTGTGAAAATCATACTTAAAAGCTCAATATAGTCTTCCTTTTTATACTCAACAGGCTTTACAAGGCAGCCAAAATATTTGAGCGTGCCTTTTATCGTATCCATAGAGTTAGCAATTAAAAATGCGGCGATCGCGCAACCCATAATGATAACCAGCTCACCAGGGGTAGCGGGTAGAATAACCCCCATGAGAAGATGCATGGCTTTTTCAAAACCAGCAGTCATAACAAGACCGCCAAAGGTACATCCGAAAACTAAAAATAGGCCGAGTAATTTCATATTGCTAGATTATCCTTATCTATATCAAGAGCAATACTTGCCCTCATATTTTTAATATATTACTCAGAAATATAGCTCATTATGCCGTGTTTTTCCTTAAAAAGCAAAAGCTAAGCGTTTTTTATTTGTGTAATATTTTTGCGATATCACGTGCAAAGTAGGTTAACACCCCATCTGCACCCGCACGTTTGAAGGCTATCATGCTCTCCATAAGCGTTGCATCATGCTCTAACCAGCCATTATCACACGCCGCGCGGATCATTGCGTACTCACCGCTGACTTGATATGCGAATGTAGGGACTTTAAACTCATTCTTCACGCGAGTTATTATATCGAGATAGGGCATTGCAGGCTTTATCATCACCATGTCCGCGCCTTCGTTTAAGTCTAAAGCAACCTCGTGCAGGGCTTCATCAGAGTTAGCAGGGTTCATTTGATATGTTTTCTTATCACCGCTCAAACAGCCCGATGATTGCACCGCGTCGCGAAACGGCCCATAAAATGATGATGCATATTTTGCTGCATACGAAAGTATCATAACATCTTGATAGCCGTTTTGATCCAAAGCACTGCGGATTGCGCCAATGCGCCCATCCATCATATCTGAGGGAGCAATTATATCTGCGCCAGCTTTGGCTTGGACTAATGCTTGTTTGCATAAAAGCTCAACCGTGGGATCATTTAATACTACGCCATTTTCAATTAATCCGTCATGACCGTGTGTAGTATAAGGATCAAGCGCGACATCGGTTATAATTCCAATATCAGGCACAGCGTCCTTTATAGCTTTAATCGCGCGACAAATGAGATTGTCAGGATTATAGGATTCGCGGCCATCATCCGTTTTTTTATCGGGCGATGTTATCGGGAACAGGGCAATGGCGTTAATGCCAAGAGCGCGCGCTTGTTTTACTTCTTTAATCAAAATATCAACAGGATAACGCATAACATCAGGCATAGAATCAATGGATTCGCATTTGTTTTCCCCATCTATTACAAAAACAGGCCAAATCAAGTCATTGATTTGCACATTATTTTCCTCTATTATATCTCTGATCCATGGCTGTGAGCGTAGCCTTCGCATACGTCTGGATGGGTATTTTGTATTAATCATAATAATTTCTTATATTTTTTTACGTTTATTTAATCTAAAAGGTATATTAAATTACTTTGGGCTTTGATCAACTCTAATTATGATCTGCCAACAATAAATCTATCTGGAGAAAAATTGTGACTACACCTTATTATGAATCTATTCAACTTATCGAGCGATTGCACCGTCATTTCTTGGATGTGCTTAAGGTCGAGCTGGATAAAAAGAATATTCAAGACATCAACAACGTTCAGAGCATGATTTTATATAATGTCGGTGATGAGGAAATGACTGTTGGCGAGCTTACTATTCGTGGTTACTACCTTGGCTCTAACGTTTCTTACAATGTTAAGAAAATGGTGGAAAATGACTACCTCATACAAGAGCGTTCAGTGCATGACAAACGCTCTATCCGTGTAAGGCTTTCTGATAAAGGTACGGATTTGTGCAAAATGATATCCGATATGTTTGATCGTCATGAAGAGCAAATAACAGGCAGTGAAATTACAAGTGAACGTTTGGAAGAGCTGAACAAGACTCTGAAAATGCTGGAGCGTTTTTGGGCGCAGCAAACTAACTTTGGCAGTGGCTTTTAGTTTGTTATGACAGTCGAATCTCTTGATAATCGTGAAATAATTATAGAATTTTTCCCCGTAGGCAACCTTGTTAAAGTATCAGCAATGGATATCAATACCTTGACAGAGATATCAATTCAAGGCCCTGCGAACTCTCCCGAAGGGATCCTTAAGCGTAACGCCCTAAAACGCTTAGAGTATGTTTTGAAAAAGAAGGGATTGATTTCTTAATCCATAGCAGCGTATAAATAATGCTTGTTTTTTAATGTCATCCCCTTGATATGGCGCAAGCCAAATATTAACTAAGGGGATCCATATGCCAGCAGCTTTGCTGCTGACTTTTATAGATACCGCAACATAAACAAAGCAAAGCTTTGTCGCAGGTATGACGGGTTTGGTGAATGTGAGGATTTTAGTGATGGAAAAGCTTGCTATTGCGTGCGATCACGGTGGTTACGATCTTAAAAATGCTATAAAGTTGCATTTTGCTGATAAAGTCGAATTTATCGACCTAGGCACTAATTCTACTGATTCCGTTGATTACCCTGAATATGGGCAAGCAATGGCAAAAGCTATTATCGCTGGTGACGCGGAGCGCGGGATTTTGATTTGTGGTACAGGAATTGGGATTTCTATTGCGGCAAATCGTTCCCCCCAAGTGCGAGCCGCCCTTTGCACTGATGTAACGATGGCTCGCCTTACACGTGCGCATAATGATGCAAATGTGCTAGCTTTGGGAGCGCGTATTATAGGTGAGCAGGTGGCTTTTGACATTATTAAAGCATTTTTAACAACTAAATATGAAGGTGGTCGTCATGACCTCAGAGTTAAACAATTAGGAAAAGGGATTATATAAATGAGCAATGCAGCGAAGCAGTTACAAGACGAGAAGTTACAAGATATTTTTTTTACGCAAGATTTAAAGAGCGCGGATAGCGAAGTTTTTGATGCTGTGCAAGGTGAACTAACCCGCCAGCAAGATGGTATTGAGCTAATAGCCTCCGAGAATATAGTTTCCAGAGCAGTGCTTCAGGCGCAAGGCTCTGTATTTACTAATAAATATGCAGAAGGCTATCCAGGGCGCAGATATTATGGTGGTTGTGAATATTCGGACGTTGTCGAGAATATAGCTCGCAATCGCGCGAAGGAGCTATTCGGCGCAAAATACGCAAATGTGCAGCCTAATTCAGGTTCTCAAGCTAACCAAGGTGTTATGATGGCTCTGCTTGAGCCAGGCGATACTATTTTAGGGATGAGCCTAGCCGCTGGTGGTCACTTAACTCACGGCGCAGCGCCAAATCAATCGGGTAAATGGTTTAACTCTATTCAATATGGTGTGCGCGAAAGCGATTCACTGCTCGATTACGAAGAAGTCGAAGGACTAGCGAAAGAGCATAAACCAAAGATGATTATAGCGGGCGCATCTGCTTACCCACGTCAAATAGACTTTAAACGTTTCCGTGAAATTGCAGACAGCGTTGGCGCATATCTATTCGTTGATATGGCGCATTATGCAGGGCTAATTGCGGCTGGGACTTATCCTTCGCCTGTTCCGCACGCGCATGTAACAACCACGACAACGCATAAAACTTTGCGCGGACCACGCGGCGGTATGATTTTAACCAATGATTTCTCGATTTTCAAAAAGCTTAACTCTGCAATATTCCCAGGTATTCAGGGCGGCCCTTTGATGCATGTTATCGCTGCTAAAGCAGTGTCTTATGGTGAGGCTCTTAAACCTGAGTTTAAGGTGTATGGTCAAGCTGTTATTGATAATGCGCGCGCATTAGCTGAAACTTTGAAAGATGGCGGCGTTGATATTGTATCAGGTGGAACAGACAGCCATATAGTTTTGGTTGATCTGCGCCCTAAAGGCTTGAGCGGTAAAGATACAGAAGAAGCATTAGAGCGCGCAGGCATGACTTGTAACAAGAACGCTGTGCCGTTTGATCCTGCTCCGCCTATGGTGACTTCTGGCGTGCGACTTGGAACTCCTGCGGCGACTAGCCGTGGTTTTGGCGTAGAAGAGTTTAAGCTTGTTGGACAATATATCATCGAAGTCCTTGATGGACTTAAGGAAAATGGCGCGGAAGGTAATGCCACGATTGAGGCATCTGCCAAGGCTAAAGTTGATGAGCTTTGTAAACGTTTCCCGATATATCCGAATGAGTAAAGTAGTTACAAGTCAAAATTAAGCATCCCCAACTTGACTGGGGATCCAGTAGTTTAGTGTTAGTTATGGATCTCCGATCAAGTCGGAGATGCTAATATAAGGAGGTGCAAAAATGCGCTGCCCATTTTGTGGAAATGATGAAACTCAAGTGAAGGATTCGCGGGCGGCGGAAGATAATTCTGCTATTCGCCGTCGTAGATCTTGCC
>JAMONE010000136.1 GCA_027066695.1 Micavibrio sp.
CCCCCTCTCCCACCCAATTCGCCCTGATAATTATATTGAAATCAATAACTTCTATACTATGACGGTCTATGAAAAAGGCGCGGAAGTTATCCGTATGATGCGCACTATTCTAGGCGCGAAAAACTATCGCAAAGGCACTGATTTATATTTCGAACGCCATGACGGGCAGGCCGTAACTTGTGATGATTTTGTTAAGGCTATGCAAGATGCTAGCGGGGTTGATTTATCGCAGTTTAAATTATGGTATTCGCAAAGTGGAACTCCTGAAGTTAGTTTTTCAGGTGAGTATGACGAAGCAAAGAAAAGCTATAAAATCACACTTACGCAAAGCCATGAAACCCCTATGGTTATACCCTTTTCCATTGGCTTGATCGGCGCGAATGGCGATGATTTGATAGATACAAAAACTCTTATGCTTGAGAAATCCGAGCAAAGTTTTGAAATTCCTAATATTGCACAAAAGCCTGTTCCATCGCTGTTGCGCGGGTTTTCCGCTCCTGTGAAACTGACCAGTGATTTATCGGATGCAGATTTGGCATTTCTCATGGTGCATGATAGTGACGGCTTTAACCGTTGGGAAGCTAGCCAGAATTACCAGTTAAATGAGATAAATAGAGTTATTGATAACGGCGTAGTTAGTAATAATTTTCTTAAAATCTATGGTGAGATTATAAATCACGCCCTACTACCCGAAACTGACGCGGCGTTAATGGCGCATATGCTTAGCCTTCCTGATATATCAGATATTTCTCAAACACATAAAATCATAGATATAGACGCGATTTTTAATGCTCGCCAAAAATTGCTAGCTGCAATTAAACGCGCTCATAAACCTAGTTTACAAAAACTTTATAAGCAAAACAGGACAGCAGAGAATTTTTCTATTACTCCCGATGCTATAGGCAAAAGAGCCTTGCAAAATGTGGCTCTTTCATTATTAACCGCAACAAATGGCACGGGCTGCGCGAGCTTAGCAAAAAGCCAGTATGACAGCGCAAATAATATGACCGATCGCGTCGCCGCCCTTGCACGGCTTACGGATAATAATAATAGTGAGCGAGAAGATGCTTTTGCAGATTTTTATGATCGCTTTAAAGATTACCCGCTTGTGGTTGATAAATGGTTTAGCCTGCAAGCCGTATCCAAACGCAAGAATGTTATCGAGGAAATAAAGCTGCTTGAAAACCATCCTGATTTTAATATTAAAAATCCAAATAGAGTGCGCTCGCTATATTCTGCGTTTGCGTTTGGTAATCCCGTTCATTTTCATGCTAAAGACGGCTCTGGCTATGACTTATTGAAAAATGCAGTAATAAAGCTCAATAAAATAAATCCGCAAATTGCCGCGCGGTTGCTAACGCCTATGCGAGAATGGCAACGATATACCCCTGATCGCCAAATTATGATGAAAGATGCATTGTCTGAAATTTTGAAAATTAAAGATATATCACCTGATATTTTTGAAATTGCCAGTAAAAGCTTAGGTGAATAACATTTACTTTCGATGCGTATCGAATTTATTTGAAACCGTTTGCTATACTGGGTTATAGCCAAAGTTTTTTTGGAATTTCTCTAGCTCGGCGGTATCAAGGCGCAATGATATTTCTACAATGTCTTCGGTGTCATGCCGAGCTATAACCTCGCCATTAGAATAAAGCCAAGCGATAGCTTTGCCATTTGTAATATCAATATTAAACTGTACTTCTTTGCAATTCTTTGCTGTTATTTCCGCAACATGTTCAAGTAAAGCCGTAACGCCCATCCCTTTATGCGCAGAGACTAAAATTTTTGGAATGTCGGTGTATTTATTGCAATTAATAAAGCCATTTACGGTTTCATCATCAAGCAAATCAACTTTGTTAAAGACCTCGATAATGCGCTCATCCTTATTATAATCAACGCCAAGATCTTTAAGGATTTGGATAACATCATTCTTCTGTGCCATATAATCTTTGCGCGAGGCATCAATGACGTGAATAATAACGTCAGCTTCGGTTATTTGCTCTAACGTTGCGCGGAATGCGGATATTAAATGCGTTGGTAAATCAGAGATAAAACCAACGGTATCGGCTAATATAGCCTCTTGGTTTTGCGGCAAAGTAATACGGCGCATTGTTGGGTCAAGCGTAGCAAACAGCAAATCTTTTGCAAAAACATCCGCGTTAGTAATATTGTTAAACAAAGTAGATTTACCCGCATTCGTATAGCCCACAAGCGATATAATAGGAAATGGAACGCGTTGACGGCTTTTCTTGCCTAAATCACGTGTGCGGCGTACATCTTCCAGCTCTTTTTTCAGCTTAGTAATGCGCGTTGAAATAATTCTGCGATCAAGCTCTATCTGACGCTCACCTGGCCCGCCCATGAATCCAGATCCGCCGCGCTGGCGTTCTAAATGTGTCCAAGAGCGAACAAGGCGTGACTTTTGATAATCCATCGCAGCAAGCTCAACTTGCAATAACCCCTCTTTTGTTTGTGCGCGCGCACCAAAAATTTCGAGGATAAGACCTGTGCGATCAATTACTTTCGCGCCCCACTCTGTTTCAAGATTACGTTGCTGAATAGGCGATAGCGAGCAATTTACAATTACGATTGAGGGTGTGTGTGCTTTTATATCTTCGGCAATTTCCGCGCGAGTGCCCTTGCCAAAAAAGCTCCCTGCATGGATTTTAGAGTAATTAACAACGCGTGTTTCAGCAACGACAAGATCAATAGCACGCGCAAGCCCGCCTATTTCTTCAATAATATAACTAATATCACGCTCAGAAGGCTGCCTTTTATCGACAGGCTGCACGATATAGGCGCTCTCAGGATCTAGCTCTTGAACACCAATATGCATTTTATCTTTTTTCTTCAAAACAAACCTTATTCAGAAGCGTCCGTATCGTCATCATCATCATTTAAGCTCAAAGGCCCACCAGGCATGATGGTTGATATTGCATGTTTATAAACAAGCTGGATATGAGAGTCACGACGCAGTAGAACAGAGAAATTATCAAACCACGTGACAATTCCTTGAAGCTTTACACCATTGACGAGAAATACCGTAACAGACATTTTTTCTTTACGAATTTTGTTAAGAAAGACATCTTGTACGCTTTGTATTTTTTCGGCCATTATAATTTCCTAAATTTATTATTATTATTTAAAACCATTCAGCCCATATAAATTATATAAGCCACAGATATTCTTAGAGTAATTAATCTATATTGCAACCAAAATCTCTTTTAATAGTGGATAACTGCTAAAACTTATTAAGGGATTATATTGTTTGATTAAATTTGCTGAATTTTCTGAGTCGTTTAACAATACGCCGTGGCATCCGACATCTTGCGCACAAGCAAGGTCATTTTCAGTGTCACCGACATACCAAATATCATGCATTTCGTGTTTAACATCGGCTTGCTCTAATGCAAGTAATAGCGGAGCGCCCGAAGGTTTATCTGCATTTGCATCACCAGAGCCAATTACTACCTTAAAATACTCACTCCAACCCAAATATTCTAGCTCTTTAACTATAAAGGCGGCCTTTTTATTGCTTACAATGCCCATAACGATGTTTTTTTGATGAAATAGCTCTAAAACATCCCTACTTCCGTGTAAAACCTGTATTTTATGGCTGTTTTCGAGAACATATCCTTGGAAAATCTCCATAGCTTTATCACATTTGTCTTTATATATTGCAGGATAGAGGATTCCTCTGGGCTTGCCGAAATAATTTCTATATTCACCCTCTTTAAATTTTTCAAAGCCTAATGTTTCCAAAGTGTGATTATGGGCATCATTTAAGAAGCCATAGCTATCTGCTAATGTTCCGTCCCAGTCCCAAAAGACAGCCCGTGGCATCGTTAATTCCATCATATAGCCTTCCTGATATAAGTGTTTGTTTCTACAGAAAAATCGGCGCATTCAATATCTATTTCCTGCGCGTATATTTTATATGCGCATTGTGTGTAATTTTTTGTTATATCACTGACAATAAACTCGCTTTTAGCGTGTCGTGATATTTTATCCGCTATTTCAGGGTGATTTTCTAAATATAATTTGAGCTTTTTCGGAATAATTTCATCTTGCGCAAGCAGTGATATGTCATTACCTATGATTTTGCGGATTTCAGATTTTAAAAACGGGTAATGCGTGCATCCTAAAATTAAACATTCTATATCATGCTTAAGCAGCGGCGTTAAATAGCGTTTTAAAACCGAGGGCAGCCATTGCCCCCCGTCATGTTCTATTAACGGGACAAGCAACGGTGTATTTTCCTGAAAGATTTTAATTTGCGGGTCAAGCTTTTGCAGCTCTTCTTTATAAGCATTTGAGTTAATAGTATAATTTGTTGCTATTAACCCTATGCTTTTATAACCATCGTCAAGTGCGCACTCTAATGTAGGGACAACAACGCCTAAAATTCGTCTATAACTATATTTACTATCGGGAAGATAATCTTGTTGAAGTTTGCGCAGCGCAGAGGCACTAACGGTATTACAGGCGGTTATAATAAGGTTGCAATCTTGCGCAAATAAAAATTCAATAGCGCGGCGGCTATACTCATATATGGCCTCTTTAGAGCGATTGCCATATGGCAAATGCAAGGTATCTCCGAAATATATAATATCTATATCAGGGATATGCTCGCGCACAGATTTGGCAATAAGTAGCCCGCCCAACCCTGAATCAAATATACCTAATTTCATCTGCTTAAAACAAATCTACGTGAACAGAAAACATTTTTTCAATTAATCTGGCTTTTTCACGTGATGCGAGAATAATTATATGATCATTAGATAAAATATCAGTATTAGAATTTGGTATAATTACTTTTTCATCACGAATAATAGCGCCAATAACCACGCCTGAAGGCAATTCAATATCCTGCATTTTTTTATTAACCACGCCAGAAGAGCTGGAAGTCTCGATCTCCATAAGCTCAAAACTACCATCGCGAATACTGTGGATTCCTCTGATGCGGCCACGGCGAACATGCTTCATAATGTTTGAAACAATAATAGATTTTGGCGATATCATCACATCAATGCCCAACGGCCCTACTAATGGGTAATAGGCATGGTTGTTCACCAGTGTAATAACGCGAGAACAGCCATATTGCTTTGCCAGCAGCGAGCCTAAAATATTGCTTTCATCATCATTCATTAGTGCAATATACGTCTCTGCGGTTGATATAGAGGCTTCTTCCATAATTTCGCGCTCTAAGGTATTACCATTAAGAACGATAATATTTTCAAGCTGCTCACTAAGGAATTTTGCGCGTTCATCATTATACTCAATAACTTTTAGCTGCGCGTCTGACACTTCGTCTTGAAGCTTGCGGATAAGGGATAGCCCAATATTACCTCCGCCAGAAACAATAATTTTACGAGCTTCTTTTTCCAAATGTCCAAAAGCAGCCATAACCCTACGCAGATGCTTACTATCCACGATTATATAGGCCTCGTCACCAACTTCCAGCATATCATTTTCATCTGGTATAATGGTTTTAGTATTGCGCGATATTGATACTATAGAAAAAGATAGATCAGGAAAAAGCCTGTTTAGCTGCCCTAATTGAGTATGCAAAACAGGGCAATCATCCATACAAACAACGCCAATCAAGTAAGCTTTACCATCAGCCAAACGAGTGGCTGTCGTTGTTCCAGGAATTGACAGTCGCTCTAATATGTCTTGAGCAACCAATATTTCTGGCGAAATAATCACATCAATTGGCATATGCGCACGACTGAATAGATTTGACCATGACGGATCAAGATATGACTGCTTACGTATACGTGCTATTTTTTTAGGAATACCAAAAAGTGAATGCCCGATTTGACATGCTATCATGTTGGTTTCATCATCTTCGGTTACTGCAATAATCATATCGCATTCTTTTGCGCCCGCTGCGTTTAGAACATCGGGATCAGACGGGTGGCCAGTAATTGTATTAACATCCATCGCACTATTAATATGCGCAAGCTCGTCACTATCCCGATCAATAACTGTGACATCGTTATCTTCTTTGGAAAGATAGGCTGCAATGCTAGAGCCAACCAAATTCGCACCAGAAATAATAACTCTCATAATTTCATCTCATTCGTTTATAATAAAAAATTCAAGCCACTAGGGTCAAGGCCTATACTATACTACGCTACATTTTGTTTATCATTAGAAAAAACATCTAATGACTTTAACTTTCTGTGCAAAGCTGATCGCTCCATTCCAACAAACATGGCTGTTTTTGAAATATTACCATCAAATTTATTAACTTGGGAAAGCAAGTAATAGCGCTCAAAATGTTCTCTAGCTTCGCGTAAGCCCAATTGCATTATATTATCAATAAGCGCGGTTGATGTGTTTGTATCTATAGATTGGCTAGTCGCCCCGCCTAATTCAGGGGGCAGGTTTTCGATTTCTATTTGAGTGCTCGTATCGTCATTCATGATAGATATCCATTCAAGCACATTATATAATTGCTTAACATTTCCTGGCCATTGGTAAGATTGTAGCTTTGCCATGGCAAGGTCGCTAAATTTATATTTAGGAAGATAGCCTTCTATCAAGTCAGGGATATCTTGCTTTCTTTGCTTTAGCTGCGGCATATGGATAGGTACAACATTCAGTCGATAATATAAATCCTCTCTGAATGAGCCATCAGAGAGCTTTTGATCAACATCCGCGCTGGTTGTTGCAATTACCCTAATATCTGCGGGAGTCTTGTGATTAGATCCAATTTTATAATAAGCGCAATCTTGCAACAATATTAAAATCTTGCCCTGTGTTTCAATAGGCAAGTTCATAACCTCATCAAGCAGCAACGTGCCGCCTTCTACCAGCTCTAATAAACCAGCTTTTGCATTATTGCCCAAAGAGCTGTTTACTGTGCCGAACAGCTCTATCTCTAGCTTTTCAAAATCCATAGCAGCGCAGTTAAGTGCCATAAATGGAAGGTCATTACGGTTTGATTTTTCATGAACATATACGGCGGCAATATTTTTTCCCGTACCTGCTTCACCAGTAAGTAGAATACGGCTATTTGTTTTAGAAACCTTATCTAATGTTTGACGAATATTTTCAGGAAGCTGTTTTGAAAGGCTTTGCGTGCGTTTAAAAGTTTGCCTCTTAAGCTCGGCATTCTGCTTTTTAAGCTCGATATTTTCTAATGCCCTTTGGATCATCAATAAGAGACGGTCGCTTTTGAATGGCTTTTCAATGAAATCATATGCACCTAATTTAATAGCCGACACGGCTGTTTCAATTGTTCCATGCCCGCTAATCATTATAAATGGCAAGTCAGGATGTGTGTTTTTAACAGCTTTAAGTATGTCTATGCCATCATCATTACTGCCCTGAAGCCAAATATCTTGGATAATAAGATCAGGGTTTTCACTGCTTATAAGTTCATAGGCTTGCTCACTATTATATGCGCAAAGTGCTTGATATCCTTCATCTTCAAGCAAAGCTTGTATTAGTAAGCAGATATCTTCTTCATCATCGATAATTAATATTTTTTCATTCATATTAAGCCTCGTCCTTTTGAAATTCTGTAATAATCGGGAACATTAAAATAACGCAAACCCCGCCCATATCTTTCCAATTATCTTGATTGGACAGCCACTCACTTGCGCCCAGCAATAATGTAGCGTCATGATCTTCCATAATCTTTTTTACAATAGCAAGGCCAAGCCCTGTTCCCTTTGGTTTGTGGGTGATATATGGCTCTGTCAATTTTGAGATATCCTCATCCTTTGGAAAGCCTGATCCATTATCCGTTAGCGCGATAAAAGTTTGATCATTGTAATTACCTATGAGTATATCAATTTCATCACTATTCGAATCAATTGAGTTTTGTAGCAAATTTGTCATTATTTGTTGTATTTGCCTCGCATCAATATTTGCAAATATATCTTCTTTATTCTTAATAAGGTTAAACTTTATATTCGTATGAGCTTGCTTTGAAAGGATTAGTGATTCCTCTATCTGTTTTGAAAGATTTTCCAGTTTCATAACCGAATCAGGCATACGCGCAAATGATGAAAATTCATCAACCATGCGCCCAATGTCGCCCACATGCTTAATGATAGTATCGGTGCATTTTTCAAAGCTATCAGCGTCACTGGTTATTTCTTGCAAATATTTGCGCTTTAGCCGCTCCGCAGAAAGCTGTATAGGGGTTAGCGGGTTTTTAATTTCATGCGCAATTCTACGCGCCACATCCGACCAAGCAGCTTTCCTTTGCGCCGATTGCAGCTCTGTAATATCATCAAAAGTTAAGATTAAGCCTGTTTTATTTTCTTCCAACATCTCTATTGTGATGTTAAATAAGAATATTCGTTTTCCTGCATTGCTGGATAAAACTGGAACTTCTTTTTGAAGCATTTTTCTTTGAAGTATTTTCTTTGGGCGTTTCGCCACTAATTCCAGCATATCCTTTAGCTCGGGTATAATATCTAAAATATATTTTCCCGTTATATCATCAATATCTTTTGATAAAAACTTAGAGGCTGAGTTGTTAGCCAGATTAATTACGCCCTGATTATCCACGCCGATAACACCAGAGGAAACGCCCGCAAGGACGCTTTCTATGAAATGTCGCCGACTGTCAATTTGCCTGTTAGCCTCAACAAGATCATCGCGCTGAGTTTGAATTTGACTTGTCATTCTATTGAAAGATCGAGCGAGATACGCGAACTCTTCCAGACGCTCACCATCACTAACCCGCGAAGTTAAATCCCCCGCTCGCACGCGATCTGCCGCGCTTATAAGCTCGGTAATCGGGCTTACTAATTGCCGCGCAAGTAACAGGCCAGACCAAATAGCAGCCAATAGTAACAGCATACCCACAACAACAAAAATCATTGTCACAGTGATTTGCATGCCTGAATACTGGGATTGCAAGTTATCGTAATCTTCAATCGCAAGCTTGGCAGCATTCAAATGTAGTAACACTTGCGGATCAACCATCCGCCCGACAAATAAATAAGCATCCGTAATGTTTTTAAGCCTGACCAGCGCGCGCACGCGATCTTGCTTTTCGCCCATCATTAGAACGACATCACCTTGATCCGCTTGACGAAGAGCGTAATCTTTTGGCATCTCGTATTCCAGCGCAAAAGTTAGGGATGAACGCCCAAGAACGCGCCCACTCTTATTTATAACGACAGCTTCGGATAAATTTCTAAAGAATGCTTGCGTATCTATTGCTTTGGAAAAATTCTTCTCATTAAGTAAAAGCCGCTCTGCTTGCCGATCCAAATCATTCGCCATGGCCATGGTATCCGCGCGGATAACTTGCTTATGCTCTTCAAAATAGGATTCAGCAACCGCTTGCGATTCATTTATTGCCGTTTGCACACGCTCGGAAAACCATGTCTGTACGCCATAATGAAAGAAGAAAACAGAAAATATGGTCATCGTAATTGTTGGAACGGCTACCAATACACTAAATATATAAACAAGGCGTACATGCAAATGAGAGCCAGCAATCCCCTTCTTTCGCCCACTCCACACACTAAGAATACGTCGCGCAATCAATGACACAAGTAGCAGCAAAACAATCAAATCAATATTAAGCAGCCATATAACAATATTAGGGTCATCTCCCAATGGCGGCATCTTCGTTAATGCCGCATAGGTAAGAAAACCACTGACTATTGAAGCTATAACCAGTAAAATACCAGCTTTCGTGCGCCACGATCTGTATTTTAATTGTGACCACCGCATGCCTGAAAACACCTTGCCAAGCATTTTGGTAAATGTATGTTGATCTGTATCTTTTATGTGTATAGACAAAAGTTATCCTGCTATAAGTAGTTTAGAAGCTTGTTAGCACTGTTGCATTTTTACAACTATATGCACTGAAATACAACACTTAATGGATAACTACCCTAATGCTTACATATAAAGAATTTAGCCTAATCATAGTTGCCGCAGGCTCTAGCAGCAGGATTGGCGGCGATGTGCCAAAGCAATATGTTAAGCTTAACGGAAAAACCATTTTACGCCATACGCTTGATGTCTTTTTGAATATGGATGGCCTTAAAGATATCTGCGTTGTTATAAATCCAGCGCATGAAGACATGTTTAGACAAGCTGTAATAGATATTAAGCCTATAACCAACACCAGCATTCCTATCTCTCTTAAAGGTTCGGATTATGTAAAATACTGTTATGGGGGGAAAACAAG
>JAMONE010000137.1 GCA_027066695.1 Micavibrio sp.
GCGACATCTCCTCTTCGCCGCCCCGTTGAGCTGAAAGAGCTTGGCGGTACGGGGGTTTACTTGCTCTCTGATATGTCAGGCGCGGTAACTGGCGAAATTCACTATGTTGATTGCGGCTATAACGCGGTTGGCATGACCCCGCATGATAGTGAATAGAGCCTAATCTATATCACAATAATGTTCATTTGAACTTTGTATAGGGGGATATATTTCTATGCTGCTTTCTTTTCCAAATCCAAATGAGAATATTGTAAGCTCTGGCATTAGCTTTTCTTGAAATTTTTGTGCGTCTTCCAAATTTAAAAAGCTAACACAAGAAACTACATGTGCTTTTTCTTTTAATGCATTGTGCGTATGAAATTTGGGTGAAAGATTTATGAACGGTCTTACTGCGCAATCGTCAATAGACGCATGCACTTTTCTTTCAATATTTTTTATGGATTTTTTTAACCTATTACTAAGTTTTTGCTCTACGGATTCTTTGCTTTCAAGAATATGAGGTAAAAATACTTTACGAGAAAGTTTATTGTCATCTTCCCACCCTTGCATGGCCTTTTTCAGATCGTCTTTAAAACCGCGTAAATTGGGGAAAATGAAGTATTTGTGATTAAACATATCTCCAATTGACACTAAAAAATACTCAGTTGCATGTGGGCTGATATCATCAAGATGCTGCTTAGCATCAATATAAAAAGCTTTAAGCTCGTCTAAGTCATTATAGTTTGTGAGATTACTCATATATACATATTAAGATATTTGTTGATATATGTCAAATTCAATGAACACTGAATAAGCTATCGTTAATTTCATCGGGATAGTCGGATATAAAGCTCTTTATTCCAAGATGTTGCAAATCTATTGCGCGGCGCGCATCGTTTACGTTATATGGGATTGGAGTGATGTTTTGCTCTAAAATTTTGCGAATTAGTTGCTCGCTGCAAAATTCCTGATCTATACTAATGGCTTCAAGCTCAAGATATTTACTTATTGTCAGCCAGTCTTCAGGCGTTTTGTTATTTTTAAGAGCCGCTAACCAGTCTTCTTTGCTGCGTTGCCCCATCACGATGCCACGAGACCAGTCACCTGCCATATCGGCGGCACTCTCCAATGAGACCATGCTATAGCTGGAGATATATAACTTATCATGTTCATCCCAAATGCTGGAAAGCAAATCTAGCGCGACTTCGGCGGTGTCTTTCTCGCGCCCCGCGCAGGGCTTTATCTCAAGGTTAAGGCCAAGATTTCGCTCCAACAACACGTCAATGGCTTGTTCCAATGTGGGGATTTGAATGCCTGTGAAGCTTTCGCCATACCAATTGCCGCAATCAAGCTCTTTGATCTCTTCCAAAGTCTTATCCGCGACATTGCCTGCGCCGTTAGTTGTGCGATCAAGCATATCATCATGGAATATAATCGGGATTTCATCCTTGGTCAGTTTAACGTCCAGCTCTACCCACTCTATGCCCATATCGGCGGCGGTATGTATGGCTTCCAGCGTGTTTTCAGGCGCATAACCCGCGCATCCGCGATGACCAATAATTTTGGGGAGCTTAAGAGGCATTTTATTATATTCCTTTATTTATTTTTGTCTTTCTTGGGTTTTACTCCCCGCAACTCCCCGCGCTATTAAAAGCTCTCAGCTTTTGCAGAGGTTTTTATAAATAACAAATCACCCAAAAAAGTCATTCACTTTATGAAGGCCAAGGATAAGCGCGTCAACATCTTTCTTATCGCTATACATAGCCAGCGATGCGCGCGCGGTTGAATCAATGCCCATCGCTTCCATCACAGGCATAGCGCAATGATGCCCTGTTCGCACAGCAATCCCGCACTGATCCAGCACCATGCCGATATCACTAGGGTGCGCGCCATCCATGGTAAAGCTCAATATTCCTGCCTTTTGTGATAAATCTTGCGTACCATGCAGGGTTAAGCCCTTAATATCCGCAAGCTCAGCCGTAGCATATTCCAGCAAACGCGCCTCATGCGCAGCGATGTTATCCACAGACTTATCCACAAGGTAATCCACAGCCGCGCCAAGCCCTATTACCTCAATAATCGCAGGCGTTCCCGCTTCGAATTTATATGGAGCTTCACGGTACACAGTG
>JAMONE010000138.1 GCA_027066695.1 Micavibrio sp.
GTCATACAATATCATACACCACCGCAATTCTTATTACAAGTTACTATATAGTAGTAGACAAGTTTCTTAATTAGGTATTTTTGTTGTGGCATCTGGATTAAAGGAAAACATGTCATGAAAACAGTTCGAATGGATTATTCATCTCACTATCTTCTATTTCAATGACCCAAAGGTCGGGATCATTAGAGATGCTGCGCGCAATATAACTATCCGCTTCCATTTCTTTAACCAATTCTTTTCTAAGAGCATTCACCCAGCCAAGATTACCATCCAAATCACGCTGCTGTGCAAGCAATTTACACTCGCCCGATAAGCCATTAAGCTTTAGCAAAACCGTGCCAGTATTTTGCTCTCCGCGTTGCTGGATATAATAAAATATACCGCGTGCATTTAACATGCCAAGCTGCGCGTCAATCCATATATGAACGGGAATAGAGCTACTCATCAGGTTTAATTTTCCGTCCATATAGCTCAAGGCGGCACTCAACCAATTCATAGCCAAGGTCATGAGCTATTTTAGATTTTAGTTTCTCTATCTGTTCATCCTTAAATTCTATAACCTTGCCTGTCTCAAGGTCAACTAAGTGATGGTGATGCTCGGAGCTTACCTCATATCGGGAATAGCCCTCTTGGAATTCATGGCGCACAACAAAGCCCAGCTCATCAAACAAGCCTAATGTTCTATAAACTGTGGCAATACTAATGGATGAGTCTATTTCCTTTGCACGTGCATAGACCTCATCAACAGAAGGGTGATCTCCTGCCATTGCTAAAACTTGCAAGATAACCTTGCGCGGAGCGGTCATTTTCAGACCTGCATCAATGCAACGCTGCTCAATATTAGACATTATATTCTTTCAAAATTTTTGATTACCCATCATAAAACTACAAACCAAATCTAGCAAGAGCATTTATTAAGCCTGAACTCTAGCCTTAGGTATTGTGACGCTAACAACTGTTCCGACATCGATTTCGGAGGAAACATTAAATACCCCGCCATGAAGCTCAACCATAGCCTTAGCCAAGGGAAGGCCAAGCCCTGTCCCTTGGTGGCTGGCGACCCTACCCTCACTTTTGTCTGTTACTTGACCGAACGGCTCTAACACTATCTTTATCTTGTCTTTTGCAATACCAATGCCTTCATCAGAAATAGAAATACGCATATCACCATTTTTAAGCATTTTTGTAGAAACAATAATCTTAGAACCTTGTGTAGAAAATTTTATTGCATTAGAAATAAGGTTAATCAAAACCTGCCTTACTAATCTGTAATCGGCATTTATCAAGGGAATATCATCCTCAATATCTTTTACAATTTCAATGTTGCTAGCAAAAACACGTGAGGTTAGCATACGTGTAACCGAGACAATCATATCGCGGACGTCAAATATTTCATCAACAAGCTCAATGCGGCCAGCTTCAATTTTAGACATATCAAGGACTTCATTAATAATGCCAAGTAATAATTCTGCGCTCATATGAATATCGCCCAGATACTCCTCATATTTTTCATTCTCGACCTTACCAAAAGTCCCTTTTAGCATTAGCTCTGAAAACCCTATAATCGCATTTAGCGGAGTTCGCAGCTCATGGCTCATATTTGCAAGAAATGTTGATTTCGCGCTATTGGCATGGTCGGCCTGCTCCTTTGCGTTAAGTAATGATTGCTCTGCTTGCTTGCGATCTGTTATGTCCATCATTGTTGTTACTAAAAAACGCCTATTTTGGCTTAACTTTAATGTAGCGGATGTAGATAAAACATTTACAACCCCCCCGCCCTTACGCAAAATTTTGGTTTCATCTGTGCTGCGCCCACCAACACTAATGAATTTTTTGTGATTCACACGTGTTTTCTTCTTTTCATCATCTGCAACAATTTTTGTAAAACCAGCCCCCACGACTTCATCACGTGACCAGCCATATGTGCGGATAAAGCTGTCATTTACCCTGACAATATCCCCGCGCTCATCAGATACAATAATGCCAACTTCACTAACTTCGAATATTGAGGTTAGCAATGAAATAGCATCATCACGCTCTCTTTGAAGAATTGACTGGTCGCTGGCATCGAGCTGCCCCAATACATCAAGATATAAAACATTACCATCCGCATCCGCTACAGGATTAACCCAAAAGCCGTAAATTTTTAATCCCGCGCCAGGCATTGTCGGAAGAGCCTGTATCATGACTGTGCTTTTTCTGGACAAGCAAACCTTGAATGATTGATCAAAATGACGCGCATTTTCTGCGTCCATAAAGTTATTAACCAAATGGCCTATAACCTCACTTTTAGGACTATCGAAATATTTTAAAGCAATATCATTTGCTTGCAAAACCCTAAATACTCCGTCCGCATCAATGTCAATGATAACCCTTGGAACGGGCATTGTCCTGAATAATTCGCTAAAATCAAATTTGCTGTTTTTTGAAACCATATTAATAATATTTAAGATTTACTTACCTTCTTGAATATATCGCTGCAACGGGCTTAACTCATGATACTCAAGAACAGCATCCGTTTTTTCACCTTGAGAAGAGCTTAAATCAGAGCGCAAATTCTTTACTAATTCATGCGCATCATCTGCCGCAACTGGCTCTGCAATACAGCAAGACATGCTCAATGCCTTTTCAGAAGAATCTCCATTTCTTATATTAACACTTTGCGCTTCTAACTGAGACCTTAAACGCTCAAGCGCAGCAATTCCGCCAGAAATATCTGCTTGTTTTAAGCATAATACAAACTCGTCCCCTTCCATATAATATGCATCATCGAAAGAGCGTATACTTAATTTAATCAAGCTAGAAATGAGTTTAATATATCCTTGGCTTTCATTTTTATCAGAATGTTTCTGGATTAAATCAAAATCATCTATTTTAATCATAGCAACGCAAAAGCTCTTTCCCTGACGTGCCAAACGATGTAACTCTCGCTCTATATCACTGAAAATAAGTTTTTTACTACGCAAGCCGGTAAAAGCATCATAACCAATACCATCAAGCAATATATCTCGCTCTAAGCGACGAATATAAAGCAAAAATTCTTCGTAAATCATAAGGAATTTATTAAAGCTTTTACGCTTTGGCTTAACGCCTGTTTCCTTTGACAATAGCACCAAAGTATCAGCCATCTTAAACAAATCAGAATGAAGCGCAGATAATTTCTCTATAATTTCAGGGGGCATACCGTCCTCACGGCTAGCGTGAACAAACCATTGCGCAAAAGATGTTGGCTTTTTAATAGAGGTGAGTAATTCTGACTCTTCTGGATAAAATATGCACTGAACAAGCGCATGAAACCAATTAGAGTGATCCTCCAAAACAAGCAAAAGCGTGTTTAAATGTTCATTCTCATGATAATCTACTATCATAGCCATAAAATCCTTTAAGTATCCACAAGAGCATGATTGTACAATAAATTTATTAAAAATGTTTGAATTTTTATTTTAAACTACCAAGCCATTCTTTTTCCAGCGCGTCCAATGACGAAGTTGCAATAGCTGCCCTCACCTCACGCATAAGCATATTCATTGTTGCTATATTATGTTGCGCCAATATTTGCGTGGCGAGCAGCTCATTAGCTTTCAATAAATGATGGATATAAGCCTTAGAGAAATTAGCCGATGCAGGAATGCCTATGCTCTCATCAAGCGGGGTTTCATCCTCGCGATATCTAGCGTTTTTAAGATTGATAGTTTCCTTGGCTTGCCCCTTAACAAAGGCTGTGCCGTGGCGAGCGAGGCGCGTTGGGATAACGCAATCAAATGTATCAATGCCAAGGCGCACAAAGGTAAATACATCTTTTATGCGCCCTATTCCTAGAAAATGGATTGGCCTGTCGGGGTGGATATATTCCACCGTAGAGGCCGCGACATCATACATTTCGCCGTCCGATCCACCAAGGCAGCCACCAATAGCAGTGCCAAAAAATGGCCGATCAGCCGTGTACTGCGCCGAGAATTTCCTTAAGTCCGAATACACACCGCCCTGCACAATGCCATAAACACTTTGCGCGCCATTATCGTGACGCTTGAACTCCGCCAAACAACGATCCCCCCAACGAATGGACATCTCCATAGAACGCGCAGTATAGCTTTTATCCACATGATAGGGTGTGCATTCATCGAATTGCATAAGCAAATCCGCGCCGAGTTTACGTTGAATCTCCATTGAATATTCAGGGGTTAGGTTAATTTTCTTACCATCAACATAGGATTTAAAAACGCAACCCTCTTCCGAGATAGAAACCAAATTTCTATTATCATACCCCTTGTTGTTCTTGCCCTTAATTTCATTAGCCATCGTCCCCTCACCAAGGGAAAATACCTGAAAGCCACCGCTATCGGTTAGCATAGGACCACTCCAATTCATAAATTTATGCAAGCCACCCATCTTTTCGATCAAATCTGCCGTCGGTTGCAGCATAAGATGGTAAGTATTAGAGAGAATAATATCGGTTTTAGCTTCCTTAAGCTGGCACGGTGATACATTTTTAACCGTAGCTTTAGTGCCGCAAAATATATAATTCGGCGTTTGAATAGTGCCATGCGGAGTTTTCAAACTCCCCACACGCGCTTTTGAATTTTTATCTCGCGCCTTAACATCAAACGAAAATTCAGGATAATTAAGCATTACACAACCCCCACTTTAAAAAACACAAAAACCCGCCAAAGCAGCGGGTCATGCACTTATATTAAAAGAAAAAACTAAGCAGATTTAGCCGCTAGAACTTTTTCAACTTGAACTTTCACTGGGCGAAGAGCCGAATCAAGCTTAGTTGGCGCAGTGCTTGTCAAAAAAGCATCAAAACCGCCCTTATGCTCTACAGTGCGAAGACCAGCAGCACTAGCCTTAACTTTAATCCAACGATCCAAAGCTTCGCTATAAAGACTTGTATCTTGAACATTTGGTAAAAATTTACGTTTAGTTCTGTTTAGTGCGTGAGAAACATTGTTTCCGCTCATCACGCCTTTTCCTGTAATCATGCAACGACGGCTCATAGCCAAATTCCTTATATTATTCTTATCATCTCAAAATAGATGCGGAAAAGTAGTCGATATTCATACCTAAAGTCAAGCATTTCTACATAAAAACTATATATATTTTTATTCTCATATATTTTCAGCATACATGTGCGCTCTTATTGTGTAATTAACGATGGCATAGTATACTCAAATATTGTGCAGTGCAAAACGCACTCAAAATCAAGGAAGACCGCAATGCTATACCAGTTTTACGAATTACAACACGCGCTTGCCACCCCTATTAGAATACAGGCAAAACTAACGCAAGCATTATACAAAAACCCGTTTAATCCTTGGTCACACACACATATAGGAAGAACAATCAGCGCAAATGCAGAAATGACAGAGCGTTTAACACGGCGTTTCATCCGCCCTGAATTTGGAATAAACAAAACTATCATAGGCGGTAGCGATATAGAAGTTAAAGAAGATATTATCGCGACAAAAGCTTTTTGCTCTTTGCTTAACTTCAAAAGAAGCACAAAACGAAAAGATCCTAAAGTTTTAATAGTTGCGCCAATGTCAGGCCATTACGCCACATTATTAAGGGGCACTGTCGAAGCTCTATTGCCGCACCACGATGTTTATATAACCGATTGGGCAGATGCGCGCCAAGTTCCTATGTCAGAAGGATCCTTCGATCTTGATGATTACATCACCTATTTAAGAGAATTTATGAGCCTGCTAGGCCGTGACACTCATGTAATCGCGGTGTGCCAGCCTGCTGTGCCTGTTTTGGCGGCGGTATCACTTATGGCTTCAGAAAACGACCCTAACCAGCCATTAACAATGACATTGATGGGCGGCCCTATTGATACGCGGGTTTCAAAAACCGAAGTAACCGAGCTGGCTGAGACGCGCCCTCTTAAATGGTTTGAAAGCTCTGTGCTTTATAATGTGCCTATTGTATATGCAGGGGCAAATCGCCGTGTCTATCCCGGATTTCTACAGCTATCTGGCTTTATGTCGATGAATTTGGATACGCATATAGACTCTCATATGAAATTTTATCAGCATTTAATAGAAGGCGATGGCGATTCTAGTGATAAACATAAGAAATTCTATAATGAATATTTATCAGTAATGGATATTCCTGCCGAGTTTTACTTACAAACAATTGCCGAAGTATTTCAAAAACACTCGCTTCCACGCGGAGCAATGAAGTGGCGCGACCCCTATAACAACAAGCTTATCGATGTTCGCCCGCAAGATATCAAACGCACCGCTTTGCTAACAATAGAAGGTGAGCTTGATGATATATCCGCGCGGGGACAAACTACTGCGGCGCATGATATCTGCTATTCGCTACCTCAAAGCAAACAATTCCATCACTTTCAGCAAGATTGTGGGCATTACGGCATATTTAATGGCGGACGCTGGCGCACTCAAATTATGCCTCGCATACGGCATTTCATTAGAGATTTTGACAAAGACAAAGCCCCTATACCTGCCGTTGATTTGGAGAAAGTCCCTGATCTAACACCTGAAAAATTTGATCATGATAAGCACGGCATTATCGCCGTTAGGAAATGGCTGAAAGAGCATCAACCGCAGAACTATAAAGACACAAAGATACAAAAACTTAAGCCTGCTGCGAAGAAAACCGATAAAAAACTTGTTCCTCCAACAGTAAAACCAAAAGCTAAAAAACCGAAAAAAACGGTTACGGCAAAGTTAGTTGATGCGCCAAAAGCTAAAAAACCCGCAGCAAAAAAGACAGTCGCCAAGAAAAAATCTACTGCTAAGTCATGATTGAGGATCTTGTCACTGTTAAAAGAAGCAAAAGAGCAAAGCGCGTAGCACTGCGCCTCGACCCTATAGAGCGTGTCATAAATCTTGTTGTGCCAAACAGGATGTCTATTAAAAAAGCCTATTCCTTTGCGCAGCAACATGAGGAGTGGGTTATCAAAACATTAGACAACCTTGCGCCGCCGATGCCATTTACCGATGGTGCAATAATCCCTGTCTTTGGCGATAGCGTCATGATTAAGATAGAGCATAACCAAGCCCTTAAACGCACTACGATGAAGCAATATGATGATATTTTAATTGTGAAAACCTATATGGATGATCCTAGCAATCGCATTACAGCGCATTTGAAAAAACTCGCTCATAAAGGTCTTGCCGATATGGCTAGTGAAAAGGCGGAAATTATAGATAAAACAATATCCTCCTTGTCCGTTCGTGATACCAAAACCCGTTGGGGTAGTTGCTCTACTGATGGACGTTTATCATTTTCATGGAGGTTAATGTTCGCGCCATATGATGCTATAGATTACGTAGTCGCGCACGAGGTCGCGCACTTGGTTTACATGGATCACAGTAAAGATTTCTGGGCATTATGCCGCAACCTATCCAGCAATTTTGTTGAAGGCAAATACTGGATGCAAAATCACGGTAATGAGCTTATGCGCTATGGTTGATGTATAGTAATTTAGGTTAATAATAGTACAAAATTGTCATTACACGGCTTGTCCGTGTAATCCATAGACCACACGCATAAAGCGTGTGATGACGTAACCTTGTTAGCTCTTAACCATAAAATCCAGTGCGCCTTGAAGGATGTGCTGGGCGGCGAGTTTATCGACAATGCCGCGCTCTTTTGCTCGCCTGCGAGAGATATCCACAGTTTCATCCACAAAGCTATTCACACAAGCTGTGGATAACCTCTCATCCCATAGAGCTATCCACGGCTCACCACGCTTTAAATCGTCTGATAGCTGACTGGCAAATTCCAAGCCGAAATCGCGGATAGACTGGCACGCCCTGCCCTCGCTATTATCCATATTAAGCGGCAGACCTATAACATAACCGCCAATATTATATTCATGGATAATTTTCTCCAACTCCTTTATATCACGTGAGAATTTAGTGCGCTTTACTGTGCAAATCGGAAAAGCAATGCTCTGCGCGCTATCGGATAGCGCAACACCGATAGTTTTCTTACCCACATCCATGCCCATTAGTGCCGTATCGGCGGGGCAAGCATCACAAATCTTTTCAAGTAAATCCATAAAAACGCCTAATTCAAACCTATCTTACCACAGCATCCCCGATTTGATCGGGGATCAATCAACATGCTGATATATAGATCTCCTCTTTCGAGGAGATGCTACAATAACCCTTGCACGCTACATGTACGGGTGGTAAAAGTCCAAGGGTTAAACATATTAATTGAAGGTCTTTATCAATGTCACTAGATAAAAAAAGCGTAAAAAAAGTTGCTTCGCTGGCACGTATAAGAATGAATGATGACGAGCTGGAGCTTATATCTCCAAAGCTTGCAAATATTATTGGATTTATTGAACAATTGGCCGAGGTTAACACCGATAATGTAGAGCCACTGGCAAATGTTGTTGATATTACACCTGATTTACGCGCAGACATTGTTAATGATGGTAACTGCGAGGATAAAGTTTTGGCAAATGCACCTGAAGAGACGCAAGGATATTTCGTTGTGCCAAATGCTATTGAGGAAAAGAAGTAATGACAAAACTAACTAACCTAACTATTTCCGAAGCATTAAAAGGCTTAGAGAACAAAGATTTCACAGCAGTTGAGCTAACGCAAGCCCATATTGATGTAATGGCGCAGCATAAAGGCCTTAATGCTTTTATAACCGAAACCCCCGAATTAGCGTTAGAACAAGCAAAAAGCTCAGATAAACGCCGTAGCGAAAGAAATGCGGGCGCACTTGATGGTATTCCGCTGGCTATCAAAGATTTATTTTGCACAAACAACGTGCAGACAACCGCGGCTAGCCGCATTCTTGATGGCTTTATTCCTAAATACGAATCAACGGTGACACAAAAATTATTTGATGACGGCATAGTTATGCTGGGCAAAACAAATCTTGATGAATTTGCTATGGGTTCATCCAATACTACTAGCTATTACGGCAATGTTATCAATCCATGGAAGCGCAATAATGATGATACAGAGCTTACTCCAGGTGGCTCATCTGGTGGTTCGGCTGCGGCTGTGGCTGCGCAGCTTTGCATGGGCGCAACAGGAACAGATACGGGCGGATCAATCAGACAGCCCGCTGCTTTTTGTGGCATATCGGGAATTAAACCGACATATGGTCGTTGCTCACGCTGGGGAACAATCGCGTTTGCTTCTTCACTTGACCAAGCGGGAACATTCGCCCGCAATGTTAAAGACAGCGCCCTGCTCTTACAATCAATGGCTGGCTATGATGCAAAGGACAGCACCTCGGCTAACAAAGTCGTGCCAGACTTTGCCGCTGCGCTTACTGGTGATATTAAGGGCAAAGTCATCGGCATTCCCAAAGAATACCGCATTGATGGAACGCCAAAAGAAATAATAGATTTATGGGAAAAAGGCATTGAATGGCTAAAAGCTGCGGGAGCAGAAATTATAGAAGTAAGCCTGCCACACACTAAATATGCGCTGGCAACATATTATGTTATCGCCCCCGCCGAGGCATCATCAAATCTAGCGCGTTATGACGGGGTTAAGTTCGGTTATCGTGCAGATGAAGGCAATCTTACAGATATGTATGAATTGACCCGCGCACAAGGCTTTGGCGAGGAAGTGAAACGCCGCATAATGATTGGCACATACGCGCTATCATCGGGATATTACGATGCTTATTACATCAAGGCGCAAAAGGTTCGCCGCCTTATATCGCAAGACTTTATGAATGTATTTGAAAAATGTGACGCTCTGCTTACCCCTACTGCGCCGTCGGCTGCTTTTGCCATAGGTGAGAATGAGGATGATCCGATCAAAATGTACCTAAATGATGTGTTTACCGTACCTGCTTCTCTTGCTGGCCTGCCCGCTATGTCTGTGCCTGCTGGGCTTGATAAACAAGGCCTACCGCTTGGTCTGCATATTATCGGCAAGCCATGGGATGAAGAAACAGTGCTGAAAGTCTCGGGAGTTATCGAGGATTCAGCGCAATTCAAAAACACACCTAAAATCATAAAAAAGGATTAAGCTATCATGCCCTTCAATAGATTTTTTCACATCGCTATATCAACCATTTTTATAGCAACATGTTTTGTAGCAACC
>JAMONE010000139.1 GCA_027066695.1 Micavibrio sp.
AATGCAGGAAAAACAACAAATGGCAGGCAAAAGAGTTGGCGTGATTCTTAGTGGTGCAAATGTTGATAGTGATATGTTTAGCACTGTGTTAAGTGGCGGTGTTCCAAAAATTACTTAGTCATTAGCTATCGTCTTCAGTGTCAATTGAAGCTTGATTGGTAGGGTAATGAAAAGAGCCAAATCTTAGCACTAAGACTGCTAAAGTTAGTAATAATATCCCGCCTGCAATCATCATGATAAAAATTGCATCGGTTTTATCGTGATAATTTGCAATAGAAATTAACTCACGTGTAAGGGCGGTGATTGCTACATAGACTAGAAAACGAACAGGCATACGATTGGTTTTGAAATAGATTGAAACCATTGCGCCAATTTCTAGATATATGAATAATAATAGCAAGTCTTCGACTGAGGTGTGTTTTGTTTCCATCATGCCTAAAAATGCAAATATGAATGCCCAAATTGTTGCTGCTGCAATAATAAACAATGCCAATTTATGGAAAATATTGACTATTAAATTGCCAACATCATCAGAGAGAATGTTAAATTTATTGTTGAACTTTGTAATAGATGAGTGGGCTGAGTTATCTTTTGTATTGGGCATTTTGTGTCTCTGTTTATATATGTCTATTTTATATATGTAGAAACGTAAGCAAAAATATTCCGCTAGGTCAATAAGCTGATGTTAAAAACTATTTTTTGTGCTTGTGTGAATTTATCAAATTGTTAGCATCAGGTAATTTTATTGGGGGTGTTAAAATGATTTCACAGGCTATTTCTATATTTACTCATTCATTCAAAATGGTATTAAATAATTTGGGTGTTGCTGCTCGAATTTCTATTCCCATTTTAATATTATTGGCACTATTTATAGGGCTAAGTTTTTTTGCATTTATTACATTAATTTTAGATACTGCTCTTGCAATTCCTATTGGAATAATAGGGGTTTTTATTGCTCTTGTAGCCACCCTAATTGTAGGCAGTATAATTGCCATTAGTTGGCATAGGTTTGTTTTGCTTGGAGAAATGCCAAAAAGTGATTTCAGTGATTGGAAAGACTTTAATTATAAAGATTATTCAATCCAAATTTTTAAAGCATCTCTTATTATGTTACTTTTAGTGATACCTTTTATAATTATTATTTCATTTCTTGGGGGTGGGCTGTCAGATGATATGGGTAATTTTAATTCAAATCAATTATTTATAGAAATATCATCTTTTGCTTTTGCTGTTCTATATAGTTATATTTTCTTTAGAATGACGATAGGTTTGCCAGCTATTGCTATTAATGGGGAGAGATATAATTTTGGGCAGTCTTTTAATAAAACTAAAGAGTTTCATGGTGTTATCTTTGTTTTGTCTATAATAGCAGTTGGTGTGAATCAGGCTTTTTCTTGGCTGGCATATCTATTTCCTATGTCTGGTTTTGGTGTGGTTGCTATAATAGTGGCTGTATTTTTAATCGCATCTAGCTGGCTGATGTCTATTGTAGGCATTTCAGTTTTGACTACATTATATGGTCATTATATTGAAGGACGAGACCTTTAATTTAAGACTTTGTGATATTTGCCAATTCAGTCATAAAATCCATTACTTGCGGTTGTTTTTGTGTCTCATAGGGTAGGGGGCGGGTTACTCGCATTGCAGCTATTCCTACTCTTACGCTCATAAGACCATTGATTAAACCTTCGCCCAAACGGGCAGAGAGTTTTGCGGCTAATCCATGCCCAAGTAATTGTTGCACCACGCTATCGCCAAGCGCTACGCCGCCAGTTATTGCAAGGTGCGAGAGAATGCTTGATCCGAGCTTTAATGAGCCAAAAAAACTGGGGCGTGCGCCATAAAGTTCGGCGATTGCTCTTGCCAGTTTGAAACTCTCATAAGCAACAAAGGCGATATCTACCAAGGCGCGGGGGGAGATTGCGGTGACTATTGCTACACGGCGGGCGCTGGCGGCGATTAGCTGTTTTGCTTTTTTATCGAGTGGTAATAAAAGTGTGCGCTCGGCTGATTTTATCATGCTTGCGCCATCTAACATTTCTTGGGTGTTTTGTTTTAATTCTGCTCGTGCATGGGCTAACTCTGGGCGTTTTGAATATA
>JAMONE010000140.1 GCA_027066695.1 Micavibrio sp.
GGAATAGCGAAAGAAACGCTTAACGGGGAGACCGATAAAATATTAACAGATGCAACATTATCAATTATAGAAAAATCAATATCCACAAATGATAAATCAGCATTTCTATCAAATGTGACTAATAACGATCCAGCTTTGGATTTATCGACCTTATAGGCAACTTTTTCTGTCCATCCAAGAATCAGGCGTGAATAGCCGTCCCGCTCGCTAACTCGCAGGGGGACTATGTCTTGTGCGAATAATGGGGCAGAAAATAAGAAACACAGTAATAAAGATGTAAAAAAGAAGCTACTTTTCATCCCTCAACAATGCCATAGCAGAGCATCATGTTCCAGCTATATCATTGCAAAGCATGAAGTTTTGTACGAAAACCTGCATCACCCATTAAAACAATATCGACACGCCGCGAAAGATCATTGCGCACTTCTTCAGGCATATCTTCTGACAGCTCATCATAACGCGCACTAGATACCCCGCGAATAGTTATATGGCGATCATAACCAACCTCTTTGAAAATCGCGGCAACAGAGGCACTACGCGCTAATGATAGCTCCCAATTTGTGCTATACAGCCCCTTCCCGCTTGTTATAGGGGTAGGATCAGCATGTCCTACAATTTCCACGCGATTTTTAACTCTTGATAACGCACCGCCTAAGGTAAACAAAACTCTCTTACCCCTTAAATTTATATTCGCCCTACCGCTTTCAAATAAAAGATCAGAAGGAACAGATATTATAAGACGATTACCATTTTGAAAAATTAGCACATCTTTTATGTTTTTGTCTTTAAGCAAATTCGTAATAAGGACTTTCAAATAATTCAAATCAAGAGCTGTTGAGGGCTTTATCTTATCAATACTTACAGCATCTTGAGAGCCCGCATTATACATTTTGCTTTCAGTGTTTTTGAATTTACTGCTAAGAGCGGCTGAAATTTCGTCCCACTTTTCCTCCTGAGGGACAGCCATAGAATAAAGCAGCACAAAGAATGTCAACATTAACGCCATAACATCGGTAAAGGTAATAAGCCACAAAGGAACGCTCTGCTCGCCAGATTTGTTTTTACGAATAATAGAGGGAATAATGTCACCTTCATTATTTGACTGGCTGGGATCTACTGGTATAAATTCTTTTTCATCAACATCACTCATTGCCTGATTACTCCTCCAAATTTATTTGAGAAGATAAATCCATTGGCTTGTATTTATAAAAATACAAATCAACAAAGCCAGCCTTACCTTTGGCTAAACCCGCGCTAAGCATTTTATTTGGCATGCCTGCTTTTTCAAGGGCTTGAGCAAAACCACTAACCAGCTTTAGATTTTTTATAAACTCGTCTGGATTTTGCTTTTGAAATATAGTCGGTGTTTTTGGTATATTTACAACAATATCAACACGATATGGAACGCCCTCCTGCGCTGATCGCAAAAGCGTTACCATCGTCAATATAAAAGCCCCCTTATCACCTATATTAATATCATCATAAGCAAGCTCAAACACACTAATTGCATTTTTAAACTGAGCAACAGATGTTTGAACATGCATCACCGTGCCCAAACGATTGCGTGACACATCAAATCCTGCTATATAAGTGTTAAATAGCCCTTCTAATGATTCCAAAGTATCACCGCTACCCATTGATAATTGGTTATTTTTTTCATCAAAGGGAGCGCGGGAGTTATTAATAGAGCCACTTGAGAAAGCCAGAGCTATACTATTCATAACTGGCACTGACTTAGATTCTTCAAAATTAGACATTCCGTTCATCACAATAAAAAACGAAAGTAACATTAGGAACAAAGCTAAAGATAGAAATTGATTTGCCATGCTCTATCCTAACGCAAAAGCAAATAAAAAGCGATAGAACTTCTTCCATCGCTTCGGATTTATATATAGCCAAACCATATTAAAGTGACAAATGTCTATCTTTACTTTAAAGTTATATGCACAGCATCAATTTTAAGAACCTGTTCAATTATGCTGAATTGCTGATCATCTTTTTTCTCGCGCCAAACACTAAAATAATAATAACAAAGCGTCCAATTAGGGGAGTCTTTTGGCAGCATTCGCCACTGGCAACCACTTTTTAAAATAT
>JAMONE010000141.1 GCA_027066695.1 Micavibrio sp.
TTTTCTCGATCAACTTACTGAAGATCAGCGCACATTGCTGGTAAGCTTGCCTTATCGCGCGGGGTTGTTTGTCTCGCAGAGTGATAATGCGGGCGGAGATGATTCTGATGATGCGGAGATGCAAGCACTTGATAACATTATTACTGGCTATTCGCAGGAGATTTTCTGCGCGGAAACCGTGCAGTATATCGTAAGTGAGACTGTGCGCCGTAAGTCCGAGTGGCCTGCATGGTCTGATAATCTTGGTGAGATCGGCAATGAGTGCCATAAGGCACTTGATATTTTATATGATAGCGTGGGTGACAAAGAGGTTAATGCCTTTAAAAACCATTTGATTGAAATCGGCGAATCTGTTGCTCTCGCTTTTAAGGAATATGGTAAAGGCACGCCCTTGCTTGATAAAGTTAAGGTTCGTATGATTTATTACAGAGAGAAAAGGGCAGCGGATAAGCTAGGGATTACATATAAAAATTGGGATCAATTTATCTATATATCTTTGGATGAACGTAGGGCTTTGCGCTCGCTTGCTACGGCGTTGGATACTGTCTATATTTAACAAAACTTAAAAAATATTAAGGATTTTCTATGACACAGCTTTCTTGTTTTTCAGATGAAGAGATCGAGCTTTTGATAAGCCTTCCTTACCGCGTTGGTATGAATGTCAGTTATGCTGATGATGAAGGTGGCGAGCGAGATGATGAGCGTGAAATGCACGCGCTTGAAATTTGTATACGAGCCGTTTCAAAATTGAATGAAGGCTCTGAATTAGTTAAGGAAATCGCACATAAAATTCTTGATTCAAAAGATAAGTGGCCGTTATGGTCGCAAGGTGTATTTAACCTTGAACCACATTGTGAAAAAGCGGTTTTGGCGTTAAAAGCTCATGTTAATGACGATGATGTTAATGCTTACGTTAAGATGGTTTTGGAAATTGCAACGACTGTGGCACAGGCTTACGGTGAATTTGGGGAGGAGGAAGAGCCGGAAAAGGGCTTTTTCGGTAAGGCTGTAAGCAAGATTGCAGGCGGCTTTGCGGGCATGTCTGCGGATGATGAGAGTCACCCAATGAATGTTAGTGCTTCGGAAGATGATGCTATCGCCTCTATTACAGCAGCACTTAAGAAAAATATTTAAAGGTAGGAATCATGACACAAAACCAGCAAGACGAAACTTTTCTAAGTGGTGTGAATGCAGAATATATTGCGCAGCTATACGCTCAATATCTGAAAAATCCAGCTAATATTGATGATAGTTGGCGCGATTTTTTCGATGATTTGAATGATAATGAAATTATATCTATGAAGGAATTGGCTGGTGCTAGCTGGGCTCCCGATGAAAATTCTCGTGATAAGCGCAGCTTTGGCAGCGCAGCCATTGCGCCGTTCGATGGTATATTGGTTGAGTCTCCTGCGAATGCGGCTGGCTCTTCTGCGAAAAAGGGCGGAGTAAGTCAGGCCGATATACATCAATCAACCCAAGATTCTATCCGCGCCCTTATGCTTATTCGGGCATATCGTTTTCGTGGGCATTTGCTTGCTAATCTTGATCCATTGGGGATGAAGCCGATTGAGGAGCATCCAGAGCTTGACCCTGCGCATTATGGTTTCGCGCAAGATGATTATGATCGTCCGATATTTATTAATGGCGTTTTGGGAGTAGATAGAGCGTCCCTTCGTGAGCTTGTTGCAACCTTAAAAGATATATATTGTGGCACAATTGGCGTTGAATATATGCATCTTAGTGATCCTGACGAGCTTGGCTGGATTAAGCGTAGAATTGAAGAGCCGCATAATAAAACAAGTTTCACAGTTGAAGGTAAAAAAGCAATATTGGAGCGTTTAACCGCGGCTGAAGGGTTTGAGCAATATCTTCATAAAAAACATACAGGAACGAAACGTTTCGGAATTGATGGTGGGGAATCACTTATCCCTGCGATTGAGCAAATTATGAAGCGCGGCGGTCAACTTGGCATGGAAGAAATAGTCATTGGCATGGCGCATCGCGGGCGTTTAAATGTTTTGGCTAATGTCATGGGTAAGCCGTTTACGACGATGTTTGCAGAGTTCCAGGGCATATCATCAATGCCCG